>NZ_CALRZC010000152.1:0-20809 GCF_943372545.1 Variovorax sp. YR752
GCTGCGCGACAGCTCGTCGCGGATCTCGCAGTAGATGCGATGCCGCGAGGCGGTGATCGCGCCGCGTTCCACCGCGGCCAGCACGCCGCAACCCGGCTCCTGCACGTGGGTGCAGTTGTAGAAGCGGCAGTGGGTCGACGGCTCGCGCAGGTCGGGCATCAAGGCGGCGAGTTGCTGCACATCCACCTGGCGCAGGCCGAACTCCTGGAAACCCGGCGAGTCGATCAGCGCCGTCGTGCGCGCGTCGTCCAGCCAGTACCACTGCGTGGTGGTCGTCGTGTGACGGCCCGAGTTGAGGGCGTGCGAGATGTCGCCGACCTGCGCGCCCGCGTCGGGCACCAGCAGGTTGATCAGCGTGCTCTTGCCGGTGCCGCTGGGGCCGAGCACCAACGTGGCCCGGCCCGCCAGCAACGGTGCCAGCAGCGTGCGGCTTGCCTCCGGACGGGCCTTCAGCGCCATCTCGTGCACCGTGATGCCCATCGCGGCGTAGGGCGCCAGGCGCTCGCGCGCCGTGCCGATCGCCGGCAGGTCGGCCTTGTTCAGAACGATCGCCGCGGGAATGCCGGCGGCCTCGGCCGCGATCAGCGCGCGCGCCAGCTGCGATTCGCTGAACACCGGCGCTGCCGCCACCAGCACCAGCAACTGGTCGAGGTTGGCGGCGAAGGACTTGGTCTTCCAGTCGTCCTGCCGGTGCATCAGGTTGCGCCGTGGCTCGAGTGCCTCGATCACGCCTTCGCCTTCGGAGGTGGGCATCCAGCGAACCCGGTCGCCGACCACCGCCTCGCTCTTCTTGCCGCGCGAGCTGCATTGCAGCCGACGGCCCTCCGGCGTCTCGACGATGTAGTGGCGGCCGTGGCCGGCCACCACCAGCCCGAGGTCGAGTTCGGCGTGCTGCGTCAAGCGACGAAGGCCACCAGCGCGTCGGCCTTGGCCGCGCAGATGAAGTCGTTGATCGAGATGCCGCCGACCGAGTGGGTGTCGAAGCGCACCACGCAGCGGTCGTAGAAGACCCGCAACTCGGGGTGGTGGTCTTCGGTGTTGGCGATCCAGGCCAGCGCGTTCACGAAGCCCATGGTCTCGTGGTAGTTGCGGAACGAGAAGGTCTTCTCGATCGCACCGTTGGCGAGCTGCCAGCCGCTGAGCTGCGCGAGATGGTCGTGGATTGCCTCCGGGCTCATCGGGGCGTGGCCCTCGAGGGCCTGGCAGCGCTGGTGGAGGAGATTGGTCATGGATCAGGCCGTCTGAAACTTCATCGCCGCCAGTCGTTCCGACGCCGGCGGGTGCGAGTAGTAGAACTTCACGTAGACCGGGTCGGGCGTCAGCGTGGCGGCATTGTCCTCGTGCAGCTTGAGCAGCGCGGTGGAGAGGTCGGCGCCGCTGGCCTGCTGGCAGGCATAGGCGTCGGCCTGGAACTCGTGCTTGCGCGACAGGTTGGCCAGCAGCGGCGAGACGAAGAAGCCGAACACCGGCGCGACGAGCAGGAACAGCAGCAGCGCCAGCGCATCGTTCGGTGCGCCGATATTCGGCTGCACGCCCAGCCCCTGGTAGAACCAGGCCTGGCTCGCCAACCAGCCGAGCAGCGCGAAGCCGGCCAGGCTGATGCCGAACATCGCGACGATGCGCTTGAGCACATGCTTGTGCTTGAAGTGGCCGAGTTCGTGCGCCAGCACGGCCTCCACCTCGCTGGGCGTCAGCTTGCTCAGCAGCGTGTCGAAGAAGACCACCCGCTTGGCGGCGCCGAAGCCGGTGAAGTAGGCGTTGGCGTGGGCCGAGCGGCGGCTGCCGTCCATCACGAACAGACCCTTGGCGGTGAAACCGCAGCGTGCCATCAGCGCCTGCACGCGGGCTTTCAGCGACTCGTCGGCGAGCGGCTCGAACTTGTTGAACAAGGGCGCGATGACGGTCGGGTACAGCACCAGGATCAGCAGGTTGAAGCCCATCCACGCGGCCCAGGCCCACAGCCACCACAGCGATCCGGTGGCGCCCATGATCCACAGGATCAGTGCGGCGATCGGCAGCCCGATCAGCACGCCGACCAGCAGGCCCTTGAGCGCGTCGACCAGGTAGAGCTTCCAGGTCATGCGGTTGAAGCCGAAGCGCTGCTCGATGCGGAAGGTGCTGTAGACCTCGAAGGGCGCGTCGAGCAGGCCGCCGACCAGCGCGAAGGCGGCCAGCAGCGCCAGCTGGTAGCCCATGTCGCCCCAGCGCGGCTGGATCGCCTCCAGCACGGCGCCGTTGAGCGCGTCCAGCCCTCCCAGCAGCGTCCAGCCGAGCAGCACCGCGGCGCCGAAGGCGGTGGACAGCAGCCCGAAGCGGCCCTTGGCGAGCGTGTAGTCGGCGGCCTTCTGGTGGGCGGCCAGCGGGATGGTCGCGGCGAACGCCGCCGGCACGGCATCGCGGTGCGTGGCGACGTGGCGCATCTGGCGCGTGGCCAGCCAGTACTTGATCGCCAGCGAGACGAGCAGCGCGGCGACGAACAGCGAAGTCAGGAGCAGGGCTTGCATGGCCGCAAGTGTAGAACTGCGAGAATGCCCCCTGGCCAAGGCCCCCACTCTCCATTGCAGATATTCATGAGCGACGACACCCCGACCACGACCCTCGCCATCAGCGACCAGAACCTGGTCTGGATCGACCTCGAGATGACCGGCCTGGTGCCGGAGCGTGACCGGGTCATCGAGGTGGCGGTGGTCGTCACCGACGCGCAACTCAACCACCGCACCGAAGGCCCGGTGTTCGCCATCCACCAGAGCGACGCCACGCTCGACGCGATGGACGCCTGGAACAAGGGCACGCACGGCCGCAGCGGGCTGACCGAGCGTGTCAGGGCCTCGACCATCGACGAGGCCGAGGCCTCGGCGAAGGTGATCGAGTTCCTCAAGCGCTACGTGCCGGCGGGCAAGTCGCCGATGTGCGGCAACAGCATCTGCCAGGACCGCCGCTTCCTGGCCATCCACATGCCGGCGCTGGAGGCCTTCTTCCACTATCGCAACCTCGACGTCAGCACGCTCAAGGAACTGGCGCGGCGCTGGAAGCCCGAGATCCTCGGCGGCTTCAAGAAGGCGCAGGCGCACACCGCGCTGGCCGACATCCACGAGTCGATCGAGGAGCTGGCCTACTACCGCGAGCACTTGCTCGCGAAATAGTCGGCAAAGGGCCGGGCGTCAGCGGCGCTCGCGCAGCGCGCGCATCAGCGCCATCGCCTCGGCGTCGGGGCGGCGCGGCAGCTTGCGGTACTCGGCGCCGCCGTCGGTGCGGGCCAGCATCTTCATCTCGACCAGCTCGCGGCGCAGCGTGCAGTGGTCGCCGAAGAGGTGCCAGGCCTTGAGCACCTCGTTGACCTCACGCTCGCTGTAGCGGCGCTTCGCATCGAAGCGCATCCACAGGCCCCACAGCATCAGCCGCTGCACGCTGAACTTGATCGGCCAGCGGGTCAGCCGGCCCTGGGCGTCGAACTGGCGCAGCGCCTTGGCGGCGGTGTCGCTGAGCGCGGGCGCTGCCGGCGGCACCTCGGTCGCGGGGGCAACCACCGGTGGACGCGCCTTCAGGCTCTGGAAGTTGCGGTGGCCGGCGGCGCGCGCCAGCATGTTGAGCAGCTCGACGTGGCCGGGCAGGCGGTGCAGTTGCTCGTGGGTCTGCTTCAGGTCGCGGGCGAGCGACTTCGCGAAGCTGGAGATGTCGGCCGCGTGCAGCGGCGTGTCGGTGCGGGGCATGAGGGTCTTTCGTCATCCATGCGCCAAGCTCGTTGCCGAGCCGCCGGGGGTTGCCGACTTCCGGCCCGGCGCACGTGAGGACGTGACCAAGCACTTGATTCAATGGCAGGTTTAGCTCGCTGAGGACAGCGCGGCAACGCCTGGGTGAACTGCCGACCGGAGCGGTGATTCTAGAGCGTTGCGATGCGCTGCGCCGCGGCATCCAGGCTGGCCGCGCTGCCGTCCCACTCGATCGCCGCCAGCGGCTGCCCGAAGCCGGCGAAGTTGCGCTTCATCGACTGCAGGTAGACCGGGTCGTAGTGGCTGACGAGCAGGTCGCGCACCACCTCGCGGGTGCGGCCGGCACGCGCCGCCTCCTGCCAGCCGTTGACCACCTCGTGGCCGCGCAGCACGCGCAGCGCGTCCAGGCGCTGGCAGAAGGTCTCGGTGTCGCGCACGAAGAAGTCGTAGTCCTCGATCAGCAACTGCACGCGGCCTTCGAGCGACAGCTCGAGGCGGATGCAAGGCGATGCACGCATGCGCTCGATGAGCTTCTCGGGCACGCGCAGGTCGCCGACCTTCTTGCTCTCGCTCTCGACGATCACCGGCCTGGCCGGGTCGAAGCGGCGCAGCGCATCCCAGACCCTCGACTCGAACTGCTTCTGCCCGGGCTGCGGGCTGCCGGGCACCAGGCCGAGCACCGAGCCGCGATGGTTCGCCAGCAGTTCCAGGTCGAGCACCTGCACGCCGAGTTCGGCCAGGCGCTGCAGCAGCCGGCTCTTGCCCGAGCCGGTGACACCGCACACGATCCGGAAGTCGAAGCGCTGCGGCAGTTGCTCCAGCGCGGAGATCACCGCGCGCCGGTACTCGCGGTAGCCGCCCTCGAGCAGGTGCACACGAAAGCCGATGGCCGACAACACGGTGGCCAGCGAGCCGCTGCGCTGGCCGCCGCGCCAGCAGTAGAGCAGCGGCGCCCAGTCCTTGGGCTTGTCGATCGCCTCGCGCTCGATGTGCGCGGCGACGTTGCGCGCCGCCAGCACCGCGCCGCGCTTGCGCGCCGTGAAGGGCGACACCTGCTTGTACTCGGTGCCCACCAGCGCACGCTCGGCGTCGTTCAGCGTCGGCCAGTTGATCGCGCCGGGCAGGCGGTCCTCGGCGTATTCGCTCTCCGAGCGCGCGTCGATCACCGCGTCGAATTCGGCGAGCCTGGCAATGGCCTGATCGGCGGGAATGGTGACCAGCGGCATGCGGGCCGCCTCAGGGGCTGATCGCGTCGAGCAGTTCGCTCTCGATCGCAATCTGCTTCTTGTTCTGCTGCAGCGCCGAGCCGTCGATCAGGAAGGTGTCTTCCACCCGCTCGCCCAGCGTGGTGATCTTGGCCAGCTGCAGGTTGACGTGATGGCGCGCCAGCACGCGGGCGATGGCGTAGAGCAGGCCCGAGCGGTCGCTGGTCGACACGCCGAGCAGCCAGCGCTGCGCCTTTTCGTCTGGCCGCAATGTGATGCGTGGCGTGATCGGGAAAGACTTGACGCGGCGCGACAGGCGCCCGCGGCTCGGCTCCGGCAGCGGCCCGGTGCCGGCCAGTGCCAGCACGAGCTGCGTCTCGACCAGCGAGATCAGGTCGCGGTAGTGCGCGGCGTCGTGGCCTTCGAGCTGCGGGCTGGTGACCTGGAAGGTGTCGAGCGCGTAGCCGCTGCGCGTGGTGTGCACCTTGGCGTCGAGGATGTTGAAGCTGGCGCCGTCGAAGTAGCCGCAGATGCGGGCGAACAGGTCGGGCCGGTCGGGCGCGTAGACCAGCACCTGCAGGCCTTCGCCGAGCGAGGAGGGCCGTGCCTTGACCACCGGCTCGGTGGCCGCGACATGGCGGAACAGCGAGCGCGCATGCCAGGCGATGTCGCCGGCGTCGTGGCGCGCGAAGTAGCTGACCTCCAGCGTCTTCCACAGCGGCCCCTCGGTGTCGGGCAGCATGGAATGCAGGTTGAGCAGGTGGCGCGCCTCTTCCTTGCGCGCCTCGATCTCGGCGTCGAGGTTGGGCTTGGCGCCGCCCAGCGCGCGCAGCGTCCAGCGGTACAGGTCTTCCAGCAGCTTGCCCTTCCAGGCGTTCCACACCTTCGGGCTGGTGCCGCGGATGTCGGCCACCGTCAGCAGGTACAGGCCGGTCAGGTAGCGCGGCGTGCCGACGCGCTTCGCGAAGTCCTGGATCACCTCCGGGTCGGAGAGGTCCTCCTTCTGCGCGATGCGCGACATGCGCAGGTGCTCGTGGACGAGGAACTCGATCAGCGCCGCGTCGTCGCGGGCTATGTCGTGGTCGCGGCAGAAGCGGCGCACTTCGCGCGCGCCGAGCTCGGAGTGGTCGCCGCCGCGGCCCTTGGCGACGTCGTGGAAGAGCGCGGCGACGTACAGCACCCAGGGCTTGTCCCAGGTCAGCGCGAGCTGGGTGCAGAACGGGTACTCGTGGGCGTGCTCGGGGATGAAGAAGCGGCGCACGTTGCGCAGCACCATCAGGATGTGCTGGTCCACGGTGTAGACGTGGAACAGGTCGTGCTGCATCTGCCCGACGATGCGGCGGAACACCCACAGGTAGCGGCCCAGCACCGAGGTCTGGTTCATCAGCCGGAAGGCGTGCGTCTGGCCTTCCTTCTCCTGCAGGATCTGCATGAAGGTGGCGCGGTTCACCGGGTCGTTGCGGAACTCGGCACCCATCTGGTCGCGCGAGTTGTACAGCGCGCGCAGCGTTCGCGCCGACAGGCCCTTGACGCCCACCGTCTGCTGGTAGGCGAGGAAGGTCCTGAGGATCGCGTGCGGGTGGCGCTGGTAGAGGTCGTCGCTGGCCACTTCCAGCATGCCGCCACGCTCGAGGAAGTGCTCGTCGATCGGCCGCATCGGCTGGTCCTGCGAGTCGTCGACGCGCTCCTGGATGTTGAGCATCAGGATCTGGTTGAGCTGCGCCACCGCCTTGGCCGCCCAGTAGTAGCGGCGCATCAGCACCTCCGAGGCACGCTGTCCCGGCGTCGACTGGTAGCCGAAGCTCTCGGCCACCGCCGTCTGCAGGTCGAACACCAGCCGGTCCTCGCGGCGCCCGGCGATCATGTGCAGCCGCGCGCGGATCAGCTTGAGCAGCCCTTCGTTGCGCTGCAGCTGCTTGACCTCGAAGGGCGTGATCAGCCCCTTGCCGGCCAGCTCGCTCCAGTTCTTGCCCAGGCCCGCGGCGCGCGCCACCCAGATCACCACCTGCAGGTCGCGCAGGCCGCCGGGGCTTTCCTTGCAGTTGGGCTCGAGCGCGTAGGGCGTGTCCTCGTACTTCTGGTGGCGCTGGATCATCTCCAGCGTCTTGGCGCGCAGGAAGGCCTTGGCGTCCATCGCCCGCGTGTTGGCGTGGCGGAAGGTGGTGAACACGCGCCGCGAGCCGCACAGGTAGCGCGATTCGAGCAGCGCCGTCTGCACCGTCACATCGCGCTCCGCCTCGGCGATGCATTCGTCGACGGTGCGCACGCTGGAGCCGATCTCCAGGCCGATGTCCCAGCAGGCGGTGATGAAGCCTTCGATCGCCGCCTGCGTGGCGGCAGCGTCACCGTCGGGCTGCCGCACCGAGGCCGGCGGCAGCAGCACCAGCACGTCGACGTCGGAATGCGGGAACAGCTCGCCGCGACCGTAGCCGCCCACCGCCAGCAGCGCGGCGCCAGCCGGCATGCCGCAACGCTCCCACAGCGACACCAGCGTGCCGTCGACATGCCGGGCCAGCGCCTTGAGCAGCCGCGTGGCCGCGGGCGCGCTGGCGCGCGAGGCCTTGAAGTGGTCGAGCAGCTCGGCCTTGCCCTGGCGGAAGTGCGTGCGCAGCTCGGCGATGCTCGCCGGCGCGGCAGTGGCCTGCACGGGTTCGGAAATGGCGGCCGCCACGGTCGTGCCCCGAGAGGCCGCGTCAGCCCGCGACAAAGGCCGGCGGCGGCGGACTGCCGGCTGACAGCGTCAGCACCTCGTAGCCGGCGTCGGTCACCAGCACGGTGTGCTCCCACTGGGCAGACAGCGAACGGTCCTTGGTGACGATGGTCCAGCCGTCGCCCATCTCGCGGATGTCGCGCTTGCCGGCGTTGATCATCGGCTCGATGGTGAAGATCATGCCCGGCACCAGCTCTTCCAGCGTGCCCGGGCGGCCGTAGTGCAGCACCTGCGGCTCTTCGTGGAACTTGCGACCGATGCCATGGCCGCAGAACTCCCGCACCACCGAGAAGCCGTTGCTCTCGGCGAAGGTCTGGATGGTGTGGCCGATGTCGCCCAGGCGAGCACCCGGCTTCACCTTGGCGATGCCCTTCCACATCGCCTCGTAGGTCATCTGGCACAGCCGCTTCGCGGCGATCGAGCCTTCGCCGACCACGAACATGCGGCTGGTGTCGCCGTGCCAGCCGTCCTTGATGACGGTGACGTCGATGTTGACGATGTCGCCGTTCTTCAGCGGCCGGTCGTTCGGGATGCCGTGGCAGACCTGATGGTTGATCGAGGTGCAGATCGACTTCGGGTAGGGCGTGTAGCCGGGCGGCGCGTAGTTCAGCGGCGCGGGCACGCCGCCTTGCACCTCGACGATGTGGTCGTGGGCGAGCTTGTCCAGCGCCTCGGTGGAGGCGCCGGGCTTCACGTGCGGGGTCAGCATGTCCAGCACCTCGGAGGCGAGGCGCCCGGCGATCCGCATGCCCTCGATGTCGGCTGCGGTCTTGATCGTGATCGTCATGGGGCGGGATTATCTCATCGGCCACGTAAAATCCCGGGTCTCCACCGGGGCGCCCTTGCCCCGAGGCCGGCCTTCCCCACCCTTCCATCCGGACAGCGACGCGTGAGCTCCAGCCCCCAGCACCTGTTCCACTTCGAGGGCGGCAACGCGCTGTCCGCCTTCCGCGCACAAGCGCTGCTGCCCCGCCTGCAGGCCGTGCAATCGCGCATCACTGCCGTGCATGCGCGCCATGTCCACTGGGTGTGGAGCGACCACCCGCTGGCCGCTGCCGAGCACGACAAGCTCGAGGCGCTGTTGCGCTACGGCGATCCGTACGCCGGCCCGGCCGGGCCGGGCGAGGGCGCGCTGCTTGTGGTGGCGCCGCGGCTGGGCACCGTGTCGCCCTGGGCCTCCAAGGCCACCGACATCGCGCACAACTGCGGCCTGGCCATCCGCCGCGTCGAGCGTGTCAGCGAGTTTCGCCTGACGCTCAGGAGCGGCCTGCTCGGCGGCGCCAAGGCGCTGACGGACCACGAACTGCAGCAATGTGCCGCGCTGCTGCACGACCGCATGACCGAGAGCGTGCTGGTCGCGCGCGACGAGGCGCGCCACCTGTTCGACGAGCAGCCCGGCAAGCCGATGGAACATGTCGACGTGCTCGGCCGCGGCAAGGCCGCGCTGGAGGCCGCCAACACCGACTTCGGCCTGGCGCTCAGTGACGACGAGATCGACTACCTGGTCGCCGCCTTCACCGGCCTCGCGCGCAACCCGACCGACGTCGAACTGATGATGTTCGCGCAGGCGAACTCCGAGCACTGCCGCCACAAGATCTTCAACGCCCAGTTCACCATCGACGGCGTGGCGCAGGAGAAGTCGATGTTCGGCATGATCCGCCACACCCACCAGCTGGCGCCGCAGCACACCGTGATCGCCTACAGCGACAACGCCAGCGTGATGGAGGGCCACGAGGTCGAGCGCTGGCTGCCGCAGGGCTACACCAACGCGCCGGTCTACGGAGCGCGCCGCGACACCGCCCATGTGCTGATGAAGGTGGAGACGCACAACCACCCGACGGCGATCTCGCCCTTCCCGGGGGCGGCCACCGGTGCCGGCGGCGAGATCCGCGACGAAGGGGCCACCGGCCGCGGCTCCAAGCCCAAGGCGGGGCTGACCGGCTTCTCGGTGTCGAACCTGCACCTGCCCGGCACCAGCGAGCCCTGGGAGCAGCAGCCCTACGGCAAGCCCGAGCACATCGCCAGCCCCTTGCAGATCATGATCGACGGCCCCATCGGCGGCGCCGCGTTCAACAACGAGTTCGGCCGGCCCAACCTGCTGGGCTACTTCCGCGTCTACGAACAGACGGTCGACGGCGTGCGCCGCGGCTACCACAAGCCGATCATGATCGCCGGCGGCCTGGGCACGATCTCGTCCACGCAGACGAGCAAGATCGAGTTTCCGGCCGGCACGCTGCTGGTCCAGCTCGGCGGGCCGGGCATGCGCATCGGCATGGGCGGCGGTGCGGCGAGTTCGATGGCCGCCGGCGCCAACGCCGCCGAACTCGACTTCGACTCGGTGCAGCGCGGCAACCCGGAGATCCAGCGCCGCGCGCAGGAGGTCATCAACCACTGCTGGGCGCTCGGCGAGGCCAATCCGATCCTCGCCATTCACGACGTCGGCGCGGGTGGCATCAGCAATGCCTTCCCGGAACTGGTCGACGGCGCGGGCAAGGGCGCTCGCTTCGATCTCTCCAAGGTGCCGCTGGAGGAGTCCGGCCTGGCGCCCAAGGAGATCTGGTGCAACGAGAGCCAGGAGCGCTACGTGATGGCGGTGCGCGCCGACGCGCTGCCCTTGTTCCAGGCGATGTGCGAGCGTGAGCGCTGCCCGTTCGGAATCGTCGGCGTGGCCACCGATGCGAAGCAACTGATCCTCGAAGAGCCCGGCACCGACGACAAGCCCATCGACATGCCGATGGAGGTGCTGCTCGGCAAGCCGCCGCGCATGCACCGCGACGTCGAGCGCGTGGCGCGCACTGCCGAGCCGCTGAAGCTCGACGGCGTGGCACTCGAGACGGTCGCCTTCGACGTGCTGCGTCACCCGACCGTGGCCAGCAAGCGCTTCCTGGTCACCATCGGCGACCGCACGGTCGGCGGCCTGAACCACCGCGACCAGATGGTCGGCCCCTGGCAGGTGCCGGTGGCCGACTGCGCGGTGACGCTGGCCGACTACGCTGGCTTTGCCGGCGAGGCGATGAGCATGGGCGAGCGCACGCCGATCGCCTCCATCGACGCACCGGCCGCCGGCCGCATGGCGGTGGGCGAGGCGATCACCAACCTGCTGGCCGCGACGATCGAACTGCCGCGCGTGAAGCTCTCCTGCAACTGGATGGCGGCCTGCGGCGAGGCGGGCGAGGACGCGGCGCTGTACGACACCGTCAAGGCCGTTGGCATGGAACTGTGCCCGGCGCTGGGCATCAGCGTGCCGGTCGGCAAGGACTCCCTGTCGATGCGCACGCGCTGGAGCGAGGGCGGGGCGGCGAAGCAGGTCACCGCGCCGGTCAGCCTGATCGTCTCGGCTTTCGCATCGATCGCCGACGTGCGCCCGACGCTGACGCCGCAACTGCAGCCGGGCGATACGACGCTGGTGCTGGTCGACCTCGGCCAGGGCAGGAAGCGCATGGGCGGCTCGATGCTGGCCCAGGTGCTGAACCAGTTCGGCAACGAGGTTCCCGATGTCGACGATCCGGCGCAACTCAAGGCGCTGGTCGCCGCGGTCAACCAGCTGCGCAGCGAAGGCCGGCTGCTCTCCTACCACGACCGCAGCGACGGCGGCCTGTGGGCCACGGTCTGCGAGATGGCCTTCGCCGGCCATCTCGGTGTGGACCTCAACGTCGATCTGCTGGTCACCGAGGGCGACGGCATCGCCGACAGCCGCGCCGAGTACGGCGACTCGAAGAACTGGGCCGCGCAGGTGAGCGCACGCCGCCACGAGCTGACGCTGCGCGCGCTGTTCAACGAAGAACTCGGCGTCGTGCTGCAGGTGCCCACCGCGGTGCGCAACGAGGTCATGCAGACGCTGCGCGCGCATGGTCTGTCGAAGCACAGCCACTTCATCGGCAAGACCAACCCACGCGGTGTGGTCGAGGTCTGGCGGGACACCAAGGTCGTGTTCAGCGCCTCGCTGCGCGATCTCCACCAGGCCTGGGACGAAGTCAGCGGTCGTATCGCCGCCCTGCGCGACAACCCGGCCTGTGCCGAGGCGGAGCACGCCGAGGCCGGCCGCGCCGGCGACCCCGGCCTGCACCTGCACCTGACGTTCGACCCGGCCGACGACGTCGCTGCGCCCTTCATCGCCAAGGCCAGGCCGAAGGTCGCCATCCTGCGCGAGCAGGGCGTCAACTCGCACGTCGAGATGAGCTACGCGATGGCCAAGGCCGGCTTCGAGACCTTCGACGTGCACATGAGCGACCTGCAGTCCGGCCGCGCACGGCTGGACATGTTCCAGGGTTTCGTCGCCTGTGGCGGCTTCAGCTACGGCGACACGCTGGGCGCGGGCGAGGGCTGGGCGCGTTCGGTGATGTTCAACCCGGTGCTGGCCGACCAGTTCGCCGCCTTCTTCGGCCGCCCCTCCACCTTCGCGCTGGGCGTCTGCAACGGCTGCCAGATGATGGCCGCGCTGGCGCCCATCATCCCCGGCGCACAGGCCTGGCCGAAGTTCACGCGCAACCGCAGCGAGCAGTTCGAGGCGCGGCTGTCGCTGGTCGAGGTGCTGGACAGCCCGTCGATCTTCTTCACCGGCATGGCGGGCAGCCGGCTGCCGATCGCGGTGGCGCACGGGGAAGGCTTCGCCGACTTCTCGCAGCGCGGCGATCCGAAGGCAGTGCCGCGTGCGATGCGCTTCGTCGACCACCACGGCAAGCCGACCGAGGCCTACCCGGCCAACCCGAACGGCAGCCCGGACGGCCTGACCGCGGTGACCACCGCCGACGGCCGCTTCACCGTGCTGATGCCGCACCCGGAGCGGGTGTTCCGTAATGTGCAGATGAGCTGGACGAGCGGCGACTTGAGCCAGCTCAGCCCGTGGATGCGCATGTTCCGCAACGCGCGTCGCTGGGTGGGCTGAAGGCTGTCACACTGAAGGCTCTGATCGCGGAGGCATCACCATGGCAGGTACCGACACGCCCACCTGGGACCCGGCGAGCTGGCTGAAGCAATGGACCTCGGCCATGCAGCTGGCGCCGAACACGCTGGTGCAGCCGATCCTGCCGGGCTGGACGCTGAACGTGAACGCCTTCAACAGCAGTTCGCCGCAGACCGAGGCCGAGGTGCTGAGCAAGCACAGCTACGGCCGCCAGCTCGGCCGCATCAGCGAGGCGCTGGCCGTGCTCGTCGAGGTGCGCGACCCGAAGGCCGCCGACGAACGTTTCGCCGACTTCCGCACGATGAAGGCCGAGATCGACGAGATCAAGGCAGGCAATGCGCAGGCGCGTGTCGAGCGGTTGCTGGCTGACCTGGACCTGCTCAAGGTGCTCGATTCGGCTGCCCATGCCCGCTTGAAGGACGAGTTGAAGAAGAGGATGCCGAAGTGACCGGACTGGTCGTCCGCCGCCTGCTGATCGACCTGGAGGCGCCGTTCGCACGCCAGTGGAATGGCGGCGACGCCTTTCGCACGGCGTGGTTCAACGCGCTGTCGATGAGCTTCCCGGTTGGCGAGCAGTTCTTCATCGACTCGGTGAAGCTCGGCCTCAAGGCCCTGCCGGAGCACAAGCGCGAGTCGATGGCCGCGCAGGTGCAGGGCTTCATCGGCCAGGAAGCGACGCACCGGCGCATCCACGCGCTGTTCAACGCCCAGCTGGCGCAGCAGGGGCACGTCAACGCCTGGGCCGAGCGTGCCGAGCGGCGCCTGAAGCGGCTCGAGGGGCTGGACCCGCGCCACTGGGTGGCGGCCACCGCGGCGACCGAACACATCACGGCGATCTTCGCCGAGTGGATGCTCGACCATCCCGACTGCCTGCGCGGCGCCGAGCCGCGCCTGGCCACGCTGTGGACCTGGCACGCCTGCGAGGAAGCCGAACACCGCAGCATCGCTTTCGACCTCTACCGCGCGCTCGGCGGCAACGAGGTCTGGCGCGCGCGCTTCATGCGCATCGTCACGTTCAACTTCCTGGCCGATGTGTTCCGCCAGACGATCCGCAACCTCTGGCACGACGGCGAACTGTTCAGGCTGCGCACCTGGCGCAGCGCATGGCGGCTGCTGTTCGCGCGCGGTGGCCTGATCCGCAGCATCTACCGCCCCTGGAAGCGCTACTTCGCTGCGGACTTCCACCCGAGCCAGCAGGACGCATCGCGGGCCGAGCGCTGGCTGCGCGAGAACGGGCAGGCCTACACCGTGGTCGGCGGGGCTGCCTGAACGTCAGGGCCGCGCAGCGGCGCGGTGAGTTCGCGCAGATCGTCTTCGGCCAGCGTTTCCCGTTCGAGCAGCCGATCGGCACCGCGCTCCAGCACGGCGCGATGCCGCGTGAGCAAGGCCGTAGCGGTCACGAAGCCGGCGGCCACGATGCCGGCCACGGCGGCATCGATGCGCCGCATCGTCTCTTCCGACAGCGTGCGCGGCGCGGCGCCGCCAAGCAGTGCCAGCTCGGGCGTGGCCGCGCGCGGCGGCTCGTAGGCCACGTGGCCGAGGCCCTCGTCCATGCCATAGCGCGTGACCATCTCGCGGGCGATGTCGGTGGCGCGGGCGAGGTCGTCGGCGGCGCCTGTGGAGAGCTCGCCCAGCACCAGCATCTCGGCAGCGCGGCCGCCGAGCAGCACGGCGACCTTGCGCTCCAGCTCGGTGCGCGTCATCAGGTAGCGGTCTTCGGTGGGGCGCTGGATGGTGTAGCCGAGCGCGCCGATGCCGCGCGGGATGATCGACACCTTGTGCACCGGGTCGCTGCCGGGTTGGGCGAGCGCCACCAGGGCATGCCCCATCTCGTGGAAGGCCACCGCGCGGCGCTCCTGCGGGTTGAGCACGCGGCTGCGCCGCTCCAGGCCGGCGACGATGCGCTCCACCGCGGTGGTGAAGTCGGCCAGCGTGACCTCCTGGGCGTGGCGGCGCGTGGCGGCGATGGCCGCCTCGTTGACCAGGTTGGCCAGGTCGGCGCCGCTGAAGCCGGCGGTGATGCCGGCCACCTCGTCGAGCTTCGCGTCGGCGGCCAGCTTCACCTTGCGCGCGTGCACCTTCAGGATGTCCAGCCGCCCCTTGCGGTCGGGGCGGTCGACCAGCACCTGGCGGTCGAAGCGCCCGGCGCGCAGCAAGGCGGTGTCGAGGATCTCCGGCCGGTTGGTGGCGGCCAGGATGATCAGGCCCGAGGAGGTGTCGAAGCCGTCCATCTCGACCAGCAGCTGGTTGAGCGTCTGCTCCTTCTCGTCGTGACCGCCCAGGCCCGGAAAGGCGCCGCGCGCGCGGCCCAGCGCGTCGAGCTCGTCGATGAAGATGATCGCCGGCGCCTTCAGCCGCGCCTGCTCGAACAGGTCGCGCACGCGTGCCGCGCCGACGCCGACGAACATCTCGACGAACTCGCTGCCCGAGATCGAGAAGAAGGGCACGCCCGCCTCGCCGGCCACCGCCTTGGCCAGCAGTGTCTTGCCGGTGCCCGGCGGGCCGACCAGCAGCACGCCCTTCGGGATGTGCGCGCCGAGCCGGCCGTACTCCTGCGGGTGCTTGAGGAAGTCGACCACTTCCCTGAGGTCTTCCTTGGCCTCGTCGACACCGGCGACGTCGGCAAAGCTCACGCCGGTGTCGGTTTCGACGTAGACCTTGGCGCGGCTCTTGCCGATCGCCATGAAGCCGCCCAACCCGCCGCCGGAGCGCTCGGCCATGCGGCGGATCACGAAGTACCACAGGCCGAAGAACACCAGCGCCGGCACGATCCACGACAGCAGGTCGCGCAGCAGCGGGCTGTCGATCGTGCGGGTGTAGGGCACGCCGTACTTCTCCAGCCGCGCGGCCAGGTCGGGCTCGACCCGCGTGGCCACCAGCGCGGTCTTGCCGTTCTCGGGCGACTTGAGCAGGCCGGTGATCGTGCGGTCGCTGACGCTGACTTCGGCGATGCGGCCCTCGGCCAGCGCCTGCTCGAGGGTGCTGTAGGGCACGGCCTCGATGCGCGAGGCGCCCTGCCACAGGCTCTGCGCCAGCAGGAGCAGCCCCAGGGCCAGCAGCCAGTAGCCGACGTTCCAGGTCTGGCGGCGGTCGATGTTCAGGGGCGGAGGCGGCATGCCGCGATGCTGGCAGGCCCGCGTGGCGCCGGCTTGACGTCGATCAGGCCGGCGGAAGGCTCGAGGCGAGGCGATGCAGCGCCTGGGTCGTGGCCTCGTCGGCGGGGAAGAAGGTCTCCAGCGCCAGTTCGGCCAGCGTGATGTCCACCGGCGTGCCGAACACGGTGATCGTGCTGATCAGCGTCAGCACGCCTTGCGGGCTGCGGAACTGCAGCGGCATCGCCACCGCCGGCGCATCGGCGGGCAGGGTGCCGCCGCCGGCATCCGGCGGCAGCGGATAGGCCGCGAGTTCCTCCGCCAGCGCAGCCAGCCTGGCATCACCGCTGGCGTCGACCTGCTGGCGCAGGCGCGACAGCAGGTGGTGGCGCCATTGGGCGAGGTTGACGATGCGCGGTGCCAGGCCCTGCGGGTGCAGGCTCAGGCGCAGCACGTTCAGTGGCGGTTGCAGCAGTTCCTGCGGCACGCCGGCCAGCAGCAGGGGGATCATGCGGTTGCCGGAAACCAGCGTCCAGTGCCGGTCGACCACCAGCGCGGGAAAGGGTTCGTGGCCCTTGAGCACCAGTTCGATGGCCTGCCGCGCGGCGGCCAGGGCCGGGTCGTCGAGGCGGTGCTCGGAGAACATCGGCGCGTAGCCGGCTGCGGTCAGCAGGCGGTTGCGCTCGCGCAGCGGCACGTCCAGCCGCTCGGCCAGGCGCAGCACCATCTCGCGGCTGGGCAGCGCACGGCCGGTCTCGACGCAGCTCAGGTGGCGCGTCGAGACGCTGGCATCGCCGGCCAGGTCGAGCTGGCTGAGCCGGCGCCGCTGGCGCCAGTCGCGCAGCAGTTCACCCACGGTCGACGAAGCGCTCGCGCCCAGCGGCAGGGTGGCGGACATGGCGGGCACGATAGCGCAGCCGCGGCAGCGTCGCGATGACCTGCGGGGTCATGGCGCGATGCACCCGTCGTTGGTCTGCACCGCCTGCGACGGGCATGGCCGGAGCATGCACGCCCGGGCCGCCTGCTGCGGACAAGCCCGTTGCGCGGTCTTTGAACGCGGCTTCCTGTCAGGCGGCGCGCCGGCCGAGCGCCGACATCTTGCCCAGCCAGCTGGCGCGGCCGTCCTCGTCGAGGCCGTCGACCATGCCGATCAGCGTCTCGTGCACCGGCGCGATGCCGACGAAGCCGAGGATGTTGCGCTCCAGGCTCCTGACGCTGTGGGCGCGGAAGTAGAAGCGGTACACCAGCGCCGGCAGGCCCATGGTCACCACCACGCGCGCCGAGCGGCCGGACAGGCCCTTCTGCCCGAACGGGTTGCCGCCTTCCTTGCGGAACGCGAATCCGGGCCGCGCGACCTGCTCGAGGAAACCCTTGAGCAGCGCCGGCATGTCGCCCAGCCACAGCGGAAAGAACAGCACGAGGTGCTGCGACCAGGCGATGTCGTCCTGTGCCTTCTGCAGTGCCGACGGAAGTGGCCCGTGCTCCCATTCCGTCTGGCTGCGCAGCAGCGGGAAGTCCAGCTGTGCCGGCGTGACCGTGCGCACCTGGTGCCCGGCCGCGGTCGCCGCCGACGCGTAGGCATGCGCCAGCGCGTGACCAAGGTGGTTCTCGGTCACGTCCGGATGGCCCTGGATGACAAGGATTCGACGGTTCTCGCTCATGCTGTGGCTCCAGGGGCTCAGCCCTGCGCAGATGCTCGCGCGAACGCTGCATTGCGCCTTTGCGATCCGGCAAGTGCGCTGCACACTGCGCGCTTCGCCTGCACCGGTGCGATCCGCGCACCCTGTCAGACCTGACTATTGGTGCGACGACCTTCCTTGCACACAATCGAGGAAAGCGGGTCGTCAGGCATTGGGCCGAAGGCGAACCCGACACACCGTCGTTGGAGCACTGAATGAGCATGTTCTTTGCGGATCTCGTGGTCCGCACCGATGAGGCACGCCGTGCCTTCGAGACGCACCCGGTGGTGCTGGATGCCGTGGCCAAGGGCCTCTCGCTGGAGCGCTACCGCACGCTGCTGCTCGAGCTGTACCACGTGGTCTGGCACTTCAACCCGATCAGCGCGGCCGCCGCCAGCCGCATCGGCGACGCGCACAAGCAGGTGCGCTACTTCCTGTACGAGCACATGCACGAGGAATCGGGGCACGAGGAATGGGTGCGCAACGACCTCGAGGCCGTCGGCGTGTCGAGCGCGGCCACCGAGGCGCACGCGGCCTCGGCCTACACGCGCACGCTGGTCGGCTACAACTACTGGGCGGCCGACAGGCACCATCCTTGCTCGGTGCTGGGCATGCTCTACACGCTCGAGGTGATCGCGTCGGTCTACGGCGGGCCTTTCGCCTCCGCCATCAAGGAGGCGCTGCTGCTCGAGGGCGAGCGTGGCGTGTCCTTCATCAACTCGCACGCCACCATGGATGCCGAGCACATGGCGGACCTGCGCAAGATCCTCAACACCCTGGACGACCCGATCGCCTGCGAGGCGATCGTCGATGCCACGCTGGTCAACTTCCATCACTTCACGCGCATCATCGAACAGGTATGACGTCCCAGGTTTTCGACGCGGCCGGACTGCCGCGACTCCTCTCCCGGCCGTACAAGTACCTTCGCCTCGAGTGGACGGGCGAACTCGGCATGCTGCGCGTGCGCACCTGCGTCAAGCCGATCCAGTGCTACAGCCTGGCGGGCATGACCGAGTTGCAGCGCATGCTCGACGACATCGTGCAGAACCCCGGCCTGGTGCGCCACTTCGTGCTCAGCTCCGACGTCACCGGCGTGTTCAACTTCGGCGGTGACCTCGCGCTGTTCGTGCTGCTGGTGCGCGCGCAGGACATCGACTCGCTGAAGATGTACGGCCGGCGCTGCATCGACCTGGTCTGGTGGATGGAGACCGCGGCCGCTCGCGGCGTGCACACCACCGTGCTGGTCCAGGGCGACACCCTGGGAGGCGGGCTGGAGTCCGTGCTGCCGTTCCACAAGGTGATCTTCGAGCGCAGCGCTCAGGCCGGCTTCCCCGAGGTGCTGTTCAACCTGTTTCCGGGCATGGGTGCCTGGCAGTTCACCATCCGCAAGGCCGGCTTCGCCGTCGCCAACGACATGATCCTCTCGGGCCGGCTGTTCACGGCCGAGCAGTTGCTGCGGCGCAGCCTGGTCGATGCGGTGGTCGAAGACGGCGAGGGCGAGGCCGCCATCCTGGATGTGGTGCGCGCCGTCGACCCGCGTCTGCGCGGCACGCTGGCTGCGCTCCGGGCTCAGCGCATGGCCGCGCCGATCACCTACGAATCGCTGCTCGAGGCGGTCGATCTGTGGGCCGAGACGGCGCTGACACTGACCACGCGCGACCTGCGGTTGATGGAGCGCCTGGCGCGTGCCCAGGTGCGCAAGGCCGGCGGCGCCGAGGAGGGCGCGGTGGAGGAGATCAAGCGCATCGAGCTGGACACCGCGTGGGGCGAGCTGCGCAGCGGCAACACCGGCTTCGGCGAGGAGCACGAGCGCGGCACCGGCCTGACCGCCTGGGGCGCACTCTAGGGCCTGTTCGCACTCCGGGGCGCGTCCGGCGTGCTCGCCGGACGAGCGGCTCAGGTCACAACCAGGTCGAAACGATGTCGCGCAGCTGGTCGCGTGTGTAGGGCTTGGCGAGGTGGGCGTCCATGCCCACCTCGAAGGCGTGGGCTGCATCCTCGTCGTAGGCGTTGGCGGTCAGCGCGACGATCGGCGTGCGCGGCAGCCGCTGTTTCACCTCGCGGGCGCGGATGTGCTGCGTTGCGGTGTAGCCGTCCATCACCGGCATCTGGCAGTCCATCAGAACCAGGTCGACGGCGCGCCGCGACAGCACGTCCAGCGCCTCCACGCCGTCCTGCGCCTCGATGCAGTCCAGGCCCAGCGATTCGAGCATTTCCTCCGCGATGATGCGGTTCACCGGGTTGTCCTCGACCACCAGCACGGTGCCGGACAGCCGCGAAGGCAGCGGATCCAGCGGCGTCATCGCCGAGTCGTTGGCGTCGACCTCGGGCGGGTCCGGGTCGATCTCCAGCGACAGTTCGAAGTGGAAGCGCGAGCCGCGGCCGCTCTGGCTCTCCAGCTCGATGCGCCCGCCCATTGCCTCGACGATCTTCTGGCTGATCGCCAGGCCCAGGCCGGTGCCGCCGGCGCGGCGGCTGCGCGAGCCGTCGACCTGGTGGAAGGGCTGGAAGAGCTGGTCCTGCGCTTCGAGCGGCACGCCGATGCCGGAGTCGACCACCTCGAAGCGCACCCGCGCGCGCTCTGCGTTGCCGCCGCGGCCCGGCTGCAGCCGCAGTGCCACACCACCGCGCTCGGTGAACTTGATCGCGTTGCCCACCAGGTTCAGCAGCACCTGCTTGAGCCGCTGCGCGTCGCCGAGCACGCGGTTGGGCGTGTCCGGGTCGATCTCCAGCACCAGCGCCAGTCCCTTGGCCTCGGCATTGGCGCGGAACAGAGCGACCACCGACGACGCGCTGGCATGCAGTGACAGCGGCGTGCGCGCCAGGCTGAGCTTGCCGGCCTCGATCTTGGAGTGGTCGAGCACGTCGTTGAGGATGCTCATCAGCGATTCGCCCGACGACGCCGCCGTCTTGACCAGGCGGCGCTGCTGCGGATCGAGCTTGGAGCCGCGCAGCAGTTCCAGCGCGCCGAGCACGCCGTTCATCGGCGTGCGGATCTCGTGGCTCATGGTGGCGAGGAACTGCGACTTGGCCATGTTGGCCGCGTCGGCCGACTCCTTGGCGCGCTTGAGCGATTCGTTGGCCGCCTCGGCCTTGGCGTTGGCGCGCTGCAGCGAGGCATTGGCGGCGTCGGCCTCCATGCCGTGGCGCACGGCGCGTGTGGTGATCGCGGTGAACTCGTGCGCAGCGCGAAACATCGTCACGCCGAAGATCACCACCATGAACGCAATGGGCACTGAGCGTTCGCCCTCGCCGAGCGCGTTGACCAGGGCGAGCGAGCCGAGCTGCGGCACGGTGAGAAGTGCAAAGGAGCGCCCCACCAGCGGCATGAAGTACGCGGCGACCGCAACCGAGCCGCAGACCATGATCACGAAGGCGGTGGCGAAGGTGCCCTGCAGGTGGACGTAGACGCCCCAGGTCGCGACCACCCACAAGGCGCCGGCGGTCGCGGAGTTCGCCTGCAAGCCGATCTGGGCCCGATGCAGGTCCGACTCGGCCAGGGGCGTCGGG
>NZ_CALRZC010000153.1:0-20714 GCF_943372545.1 Variovorax sp. YR752
GATGCCGAAGAAGGCCGCGTGGCCAAGGCTGACCAGCCCCGCGCTGCCCACCAGCAGCTCGAGGCTGAGCGCGAAGATGGCGAACACGGCGATCTTGAGCACCAGGTCCTGCGTGTAGGAAGTCAGCACCAGCGGCAGGGCCGCCAGCACGGCCAGGCCGATCACGGGCACGAGCCAGCCCAGGCTCGAACGGGAGGACTCAGCGGCCATGCTTCATCAGCCCCTCGGGCCGCCAGATCAGGATGACCGCCATCAGCACGTAGACGCCGATGCCGCTCAACTCGGCGAAGAACACCTTGCCGAAGGTGTCGACGAAGCCCACCAGCAGCGAGGCGATCAGCGCGCCGGTGATCGAGCCGATGCCACCGATCACCACGACGACGAAGCAGATGATCAGCACGCTGCCGCCCATGCCCGGGTAGACCGAGGACAGCGGCGCGGCGATCATGCCGGCCAGCGCGGCGAGTGCCACGCCGCCGGCGAAGACGATGCGATAAAGGCGCTGGATGTCGATGCCCAGGCCGCGCACCATGTCGCGGTTGCTCGCGCCGGCGCGGATCATCATGCCCAGCCGGGTGCGGTTCACCACCCAGTACAGGCCGATCGCTAGCACGATGCAGGCGACCGAGGCGAACACGCGGTACCAGGGGTAGCTCATCAGCTCGCCGAGCTTGAAGCCGCCGGCCAGCCAGGTCGGCGCCTGCACGCCGTGCACGTCGTTGCCGACCAGCATCGAGCGCAGTTCCTCGAAGACCAGGATCAGCGCATAGGTCATCAGCACCTGCTGCAGGTGCTCGCGCTGGTAGAGGAAGCTGAAGAAGGCCCACTCGAGCAGGTAGCCGAACACGGCAGCGAGGATCACGCCGGCGACCAGCTTGGTGAGGTACCAGTCGCCGAACCACGGCGCCAGCACGAAGGCCAGGTAGGCGCCGATCATGTAGAAGCTGCCGTGCGCCAGGTTGATGACGCCCATGATCCCGAAGATCAGCGTCAGGCCGCTGGCCACCAGGAACAGCAGCAGGCCGTACTGCACGGCGTTCAGGCACTGGACGAGGAAGGTGGCGAGGTCCACGGCGAAGGGCGCATGAAAAAGGGCGGCTCGGCGCCGCCCTCGGGATCGGGACGCGAGCCTGACTTTACAACTTACATCCGCGGGCGGGATCGGCGAGCGCCTTCACCGCCACCGCGCGGTACTCGTTGTTCGGCCCCTTGGCCTCGCGCAGGTACATGTCCTGCACCGGGTTGCCGGCCGGCGACAGCGTGAACTTGCCACGCGGGCTGTCCACCGTCGCTTTGCGCATCGCGGCGAGCATCGCATCGCGCTTGGCCATGTCGCCCTTCACCGCGTTCAGCCCGGCGGAGAGCAACTGCGCGGCGTCGTAGCCCTGCACCGCGTAGACGTCGGCGTTCTGCTTGTAGGTCAGCGCGAAGTTCTTGCGGAAGGCGTTGTTCTTCGGGATGTCCAGGCTGTCGGCATAGTGCAGCGTGGTCTGCAGGCCCTGCGCGGCGGCGCCCTGCGCCTCCAGCGTGCCGTCGGTCAGGAAGCCGGAGCCGAACAGCGGCACGCTCTTCTTCAGGCCGGCCGCGTCGTAGTCCTTGACGAACTTGACCGCGCCGCCGCCGGCGAAGAAGGCGAACACCACGTCGGGCTTCTGCGCCGCGATCTCGGTCAGCAGGGCCTGGAACTCGACGCCGGGGAAGGGCAGGTTGAGGTCCTTGATGACCTGGCCGCCGCCCTTCTCGAAGGCTTCCTTGAAGCCCTTCACCGTCTCCTGGCCGGCGGCGTAGTTCCAGGTGATGGTCATCGCGCGCTTGTAGCCCTTCTGCGCCGCGACCACGCCGGTCGAGTAGCCCGGCTGCCAGTTGCTGAAGCTGCTGCGGATGATGTTGGCGCCGCACATCGGGCCGGTGATGGCGTCGGCGCCGGCGTTCGGCACGATCAGCAGCGTGTTGCTCTCCTTGGCCGCCTTGGCCATCGCCAGCGCCACGCCCGAGTGCACCGTGCCGACCAGCACGTCGACCTGGTCGCGCTTGATCAGCTTGTTGACGTTGTCGGTCGCCTTGGACGGGTCGCTCTCGTCGTCGACGCGGAAGTACTGGATCTCGCGGCCGGCGAGCTTGCCGCCCTGCTCCTGCACGTGCAGCTTGAAGCCCTTCTCAATCATGTCGCCGAGGGCGGCGAAGGTGCCGGTGGCCGGCAGCATCAGGCCGACCTTGATCGGTCCGGCGGCCTGGGCGTGAGCGGTCTGCACGAAGGCAGCGGCACAGATGGCCGTCAGCGCGGCGCGGGGGAGAAGTTTTCGCATCCTGGCACTCCGAAAGGGAAATGGGCGGATGCTATCCAGCGGCCCCGCCGCGACCATCGGGGTTTGACACAGGAGCTCGCCAGCGCCGCCAACGAGCGGTCACCCGGTTCCCTTCGCGCGGCGATTGGGCGCCCGAACTGCCAAGTCGTGCACGCAACAAGCCCGCGATGGCGTGATTTGTGCCCCCCCGGGCAGAGGCCTCTTTGCATACATTGCTCGTCACCTGTGATGAAGCGCCGCCATCTTGTCGGCACGGAGGGACATCAGATGATGAATGCACGATTCGCCCGCGCCACTCTTGGCATCGCCGCCCTGACCGCTGTGCTGCCGGCCTGGGCGCAGACACCAGCGGCCGCTGCCGCGCCCGCGTTCAACGGCGCCGACATCGCCTGGATGCTGATCTCCACCGTGCTGGTGCTGCTGATGACGATGCCGGGGATCATCCTTTTCTACAGTGGCATGCTGCGCACCAAGAACGCGCTGTCGATCGTGGCGCATACCGTGGCGGCCTCCGCGGTGATCACCCTGTGCTGGGCGGCGATCGGTTATTCGCTGGCCTTCAGCCACGGCTCGCCCTTCTTCGGCGGCCTGGAGCGTGTGTTCGGCGAAGGGCTGATCGGCAAGAAGGTCGGTGCCCACATCGTGGCGCCGACCATCCCCGAGTCGATCTTCTTCCTGTTCCAGCTGTCGTTCGCGATCATCACCTTCGCGCTGGTGCTCGGTGCCACCGCCGAGCGCATGCGCCTGGGCGTGACGCTCGTCTTCGCGGCCTTGTGGTCGACCCTGATCTATGCGCCGATCGCCCACTGGATCTGGCATCCGGAAGGCTGGCTCGCCCAGCAGGGCCACATGGACTTCGCCGGCGGCACCGTGGTGCACGTCGCCGCTGGCGCCAGCGGCCTGGTGGCGGCCTGGGTGCTCGGGCCGCGCCGCGGCTTCGGCAAGGAACCGATGGTGCCGCACAACCTGCTCATCACCGTGCTCGGTGCAGGCCTGCTGTGGGCCGGCTGGTTCGGTTTCAACGCGGGCTCCGCCTTCGAGGCCAGCGCGCGCGCCGGCGGTGCGCTGCTGGCCACCCAGGTGGCCGCCTGTGCCGGCGCCATGCTGTGGGGCTTCTGCGAGTTCATGCGCCGCGGCCAGTGGAGCGTGCTGGGCACGATGACCGGCGCCATCGCCGGGCTGATCGCGGTGACGCCGGCGTCCGGCTACGTCGGCTTCAACGGCGCGATGGTCATCGGCGCGGTGGCTGGCGTGGTCTGCTTCTTCGCGGTGGTCGGCTTCAAGGCGCTGACCGGCATCGACGACTCGCTGGACGTGTTCGCACTGCACGGCGTCGGCGGCATCGTCGGCACGGTGCTGACGCCGGTGTTCGCCACCGCGGCCATCGCGCCAGTCACGGCCACCGTGCTCACCAACACGATCGGCGCCCTCGCCGTCATGGCCTACGCCGGCGCGGGCACCTGGATCATCCTGCGCGCCATCGGGCTGGTGGTGTCGCTGCGCGTCGATGCCGAACAGGAGAAGGTCGGCCTCGACATCGCGCAGCACGGAGAGATGCTCGCTCCCAACGCCTGAGCCCGCGGTACTGACAAGAACACCGGAGGGCGCTGTCCATGGGAGCCGAAGAACAAGACACGCAGTTGATGAACTACCTCGTGCGCATGGTCGTCCCATTGCGCCGGGAGTTCGGACGCAATCTCAACGTCGGGCAGTTCCTGCACGACTTCAGCTATGCGCGCGAGGTGCTCGCCGAGGCGCTGAACAGCCAGGACCCGCGCCTGCTCGAGTACGCGCGCTACGTCGAGAAACGCCTGCACGGCCCGCGCATCGCCGACACGCCGGCGCCGCCGCCGAAGCCGGCGGCGCCCGACTCGAAGCTCGAGGCGCCGAAGGCGGCACCGGCCGCCAGCGCGAGCGAAGAAGAGCTGAGGGCGCGCGTGCTCAAGAAGTACACCGGCGGGCTGCGGTAGGCTAGCAGCGAGCGTGCCATCCCCGGGCGCGCAGTTTGCGGAGCACCGCCATGAAGATCCTCGTTCCCGTCGACGGCTCGGCCGAATCGCTCGCCGCCGTGCATCACGCGCTGCAACTCGTGCGCGACGGCCTGCGCGCGACCCTGCTGCTGGCCAACGTGCAGGAGCCGGCCAGCCTCTATGAACTGCTGCGCGTGCACGATGCCGATGCGATCGAGTCGATCGCCCGCGAGGCGGGCGAGCACCTGCTGCAGCAGGCCGTCGCGCTGTGCAGCGCCGCCGGCGTCGACCACGAGCTGGAGGTCGCGCGCGGCGAGCCCGCTCACGCGCTGCTCGACATCGCCGAGGACGAAGGCTGCTCGATGATCGTGCTCGGCGCCCGCGGCCGGGGCGAGACCGCCGGAGGCCGCCTCGGCTCGGTGGCGCACGCGCTGCTGCACGATGCGCGCATGCCGGTCACCGTTGTGCGTACTTCAGTGTGACCTTCAATGTGACATCAGCACCGGGATCGTCATCGACTGGATGACGGTCCGCGTCGCACCGCCCAGCGCCCACTCGCGGGCACGGCCATGGCCATAGCAGCCCATCACCAGCAGGTCGGTCTGTTCGTCGGCGGCGAGTGACAGCAACTGGTCGCCGACGTCGATCTCCGAGGCGACCTCGCGCTTGAAACCCGCCTGCACCCCGTGCTGGCGCAGGTAGCCGACGATGCCGGCCTCGGCGCCGGCGGCCGAGTCGCCCTCGTCGAAGCTCACCACCGTGACCTGGCTCGCCTGCAGCAGCAGCGGCAGGGCCGCCGTCACGGCGCGCGCCGACTCGCGCGTCGGCTTCCAGGCGATCAGCACGCGGCCGAGCCGCACCGCGCCGGTGACGATGTGCGGCACCACGATCGCCGGCCGGCCGCTGCCGATCAGCACCGAGGAGACGAAGTCGGCCGGCACGTCGACGTCGCGCGTCTCGTCGGCTCCGCGCTGGCCCAGCACCAGCAGGTCGGCATAGAGGGCCTGCTGCGTGAAGTCGGCAATCGGCGGGCCGCCGAGTTCCAGCCAGGCGACGTGCGCGCGGTCGACGCTGCCGGCGTACAGCTTGCGCGCCGCCTCGACCCGCTGCGCATCGACTTCGGCGAGCATTGGCGCGATGTCCGCGCCGGCGGCCATCGCCATCGGGTAGCGCATCAGCGCCGAGGTGACGGCGTAGGCGGCGGTGGCCTGCGCGCCGTGGGCGAGTGCGAGCTGCTCGCCCAGCTTCAGCCTCACGGCGGCGCGCGGCGAGGAGTCGACGTGGACGAGAAGGGTCTTCAGCGTGCTCATCGCAATGTCTCCGGCAGGGGGAATCCGCAGGCTAGGGCGTCGAGCCGGCGCCGCCGTTGAGGTGCGTCAAGCCAGCCGCGCCGTCACCAGCCGCTGCAGCAGCGCGCTGCGTTCCTTCTTCTGCGCTGCCGTGCCTTGCGTGGTGAGCAGCGACTCGGCCACCTCGTAGGCATAGAGGATGAAGGCGCGGGCGCGCGCCTCGGCGATGGGAAAGCCCAGCGCCGAAAAGCACTGCGAGATGTAGGACAGGCGGCGCGCATCGACCTCGTCGACCGCCTGGCGGGCCAGCGCGTCGCGTCGTGCCCAGGCGCGGATCGCCAGCTCGACGCGCGCCGCGCGCTGTGCGCTGCGGCCGCGGAAGGGCAGCGAGATCAGCTCGCCGAGCAGCGCCTGCGGGTCGGCCTGCTGGCCCTCGAAACGTTCGATCACCTGCTCGGTGGCGCCGTCGCGCCAGGCGTGCAGCACGGCCACCAGCAGCGCCTCGCGGTCCTTGAAGTGCCAGTAGAAGCTGCCGCGCGTGACCTCCAGCGCCTTGGCCAGCACGTCGATCCGCACCGCGTCGATGCCGCGATCGATCAGCACCTCGGTGGCGGCGGCGATCCAGGTGTCCGGGGTGAGCGTGTCGGCGCGCGGCATGGCGGCGCCGATGATGCCATACACAACTGTATGGAAACTGGGGGAATCCCCATGTGCAATATCGTGCATCAAGCCTAGGATCGTTCCATACAGGAGTGTATGGAGACCGGCATGGCCACGAGCTTCTTCGACGACCCCGCGATGCTGGCGCCGCCGCGCGCCGTGCGCCTTCGTTTCGACGGCGGCGCCTTCGTGCTGCGCTCGCCCGAGCCGCTGAAGCCCTACGCGCGCTGCATCGGGCAATGGCTCGAGCACTGGGCACAGGCCACGCCCGACACCGTTTTCCTCGCCGAGCGCGATGCGGCCGGCGGCTGGCGCAAGCTCAGCTATGCCCAGGTGCGCAAGACGGTCGGCTCCATCGCGCAAAGCCTGATCGGCCTGCACCTGCCGCCGGGCCGGCCGGTGGTGGTGCTGTCGGACAACTCGGTGGACCACGCGCTGCTGATGCTCGCGGCGATGCACGTCGGCCGGCCGGTGTGCACGGTGTCGAGCGCCTACTGCCGCCTGACCAAGGACTACACCAAGATCCAGGGCATCCTGAACACGCTCGGGCCGGCGCTGGTCTATGCGTCGGACGCCGTGGTCTACGGCCCGGCGATCGCCAGCGCGGCGCTGGGCGTGGTGACGGTGTTCAGCCAGGGTGCCGATTCGCACCCCGGCGCACTGAGCTTCGACAGCCTGACCCGCACTGCCGAGAGCCCGGCGGTGATGGCCGCCTTCGAGGCCATCCAGCCCGACGACCATGCCAAGTACCTGCTGACCTCGGGCTCCACCGGCCACCCCAAGGTGGTCATCAACACCCACCGCATGCTGTGCGCCAACCAGCAGATGATCGCCCAGGCCTGGCGCTTCCTCGAGCACGAGAAGCCGGTGGTGCTCGACTGGCTGCCCTGGAGCCACACCTTCGGCGGCAACCACAACTTCAACCTGGTGCTGCGCAACGGTGGCACGCTGTACATCGACGAAGGCCGGCCGGCGCCGGGCCTGGTCGAGAAGTCGGTGAAGAACCTGCTCGAGGTGAAGCCGACGCTGTACTTCAACGTGCCGCGCGGCTTCGACATGCTGCTGCCCTTCCTCGAGAAGGATGAGTCATTGGCGCGCGAGTTCTTCGCCCGGCTGCGCATGGTCTTCTACGCCGGCGCGGCGCTGGCGCAGTCGAGCTGGGAACGGCTGGAGGCGGTGGCGCGCCAGGTGCGCGACGAGCCGGTCTGGTTCACCACCTCCTGGGGCTCGACCGAGACTTCGCCGGCCATCACCTCCGCGCACTGGAAGCTCGAGCGTGCCGGCTGCATCGGCGCGCCGCTGCCCGGCATGGAGCTGAAGTTCATCCCGAACGGCGAGAAGCTGGAGATGCGCGTGCGCGGCGTTACCGTCTTCCCCGGCTACCGCAACGCGCCGGCGCTGACGACGCAGGCCTTCGACGAGGAAGGCTACTACCGCATCGGCGACGCCGGCTTCCTCGTCGACGAGGCGAAGCCCGAGCGCGGCGTGGCCTTCAATGGCCGTGTGGCCGAGGACTTCAAGCTCTCCTCGGGCACCTGGGTGTCGGTGGGCACGCTGCGGCTGCGTGTGGTCTCGGCGCTGGCGCCGCTGGTGCAGGACGCGGTGATCGCCGGCCACGACCGTGGCGACGTCGGCGTGCTGCTGTTCCCCAGCCCGGCCGCGAAGGACGTGCCGGCCGCTGAACTCGCCGAGCGCACGCGTGCCGCGCTGGCGGCGCTGCGCAGCGAAGGCGGTGGCTCCTCGCAGACGCCGGTGCGCGCGCTGTGGCTGGCCGAGCCGCCGAACGCCGACGCCGGTGAGATCACCGACAAGGGCTACATCAACCAGGGTGCGGTGCTGCGCCGCCGCGCGGCGGAGGTCGAAGCCCTCTACGCCGCCACGCCCGATGCGCGCGTGATCCGTGCCTGAAGCGCGCCCGAACCGGAGTTCGAACACCATGTCCCGCGGCCTCTTCCAGTCCTTCGACGACACCTGGATCCTCGACGGCGTTCGCACGCCGATGGTCGACTACTGCGGCGCCTTCGCCGACGCGAACCCGATCGACCTGGGCATCAAGGTCGCGCGCGAGGTCTTCCGGCGCACCGGCATCGCCGCCGACCGGGTCGACTCAGTGCTCGCCGGCAACATGGCGCCCGGCGGCTTCGACCAGTTCTACGTGCCGCGCCACATCGGCCTGTACGCCGGCGTGCCCTGCGAGGTGAGCGCGATCATGGTGCAGCGCATCTGCGGCACCGGCTTCGAGCTGTTCCGCCAGGCCGGCGAGCAGATCGCCACCGGCGCGGCCAGCCTGGCGCTGGTCGTCGGCACCGAGTCGATGACGCGCAACCCGATCGCCGCCTTCGAGCACCGCCAGGGCTTCAAGCTCGGCATGGCGCCAGCCTTCAAGGACTACATGTGGGAGGCGCTGACCGACCCGGCGCCGGCGATCTCGATGATCCAGACGGCCGAGAACCTGGCGAAGCAATACGGCATCACGCGCGAGCAGGTCGATGCGTTCGCTTCCGAGTCCTTCGCGCGCGCGGTGGCGGCGCAGCAGGCCGGCTTCTTCGACGGCGAGATCGTGCCTGTCTCGAACGAGGTGTTCGAGCTCGAGGGCTACAAGCCGCGCGGCATCCGCCTGGCCGGCAAGGCGCCGGTGGCCGACCGCGACACGCACCCTCGCATCTCGCCGCCGGAGGTGCTGGCCAAGCTGCGTGCGGTGTTCAAGGACGGCGTGCAGACAGGCGGCAACAGCTCGGCGCTGACCGATGCAGCGGTGGCTGCACTCGTCGCCTCCGGCCCGGTGGCGCGTGAGTGGGGCGGCCAGCCGCTGGCGCGCCTGGTGGCGGCCTCGGCCGTCGGCGTGCCGCCCGAGATCATGGGCATCGGCCCGGCGCCGGCGATCCGCCTGCTGCTCGAACGCGCCGGCCTGTCGATCGACGACATCGCTCGCTTCGAGATCAACGAGGCGCAGGGCGCGCAGACGCTGGCCGTGCAGCGTGAACTGGGGCTCGATCCCGCGAAGCTCAACGCCAAGGGCGGTGCCATTGCGCTCGGTCATCCGCTGGCCGCCACCGGTGTGCGGCTGACCGTCACGGTTGCGCGCCAGCTCAAGGAGATCGGCGCCCGCTGGGGCGTCGCCTCCGCCTGCGTCGGCGGCGGCCAGGGCATTGCACTGCTGGTCGAGAACCCTCAGGCGGCCGGCTGAACCTCGCCGAGCCCGAGCAGCCGCATCGCGTTCGTCTTCAGGATCTTCTCGTGCACCGCCGGCTTGAACCCCGCTTCGCCGAAGTCCTTCATCCAGCGCTCCGGCGTGATCAGCGGGTAGTCGCTGCCGAACAGCATGCGGTCCTTCAGCAGCGTGTTGGCGTATTGGATGAGCTGGGGCGGAAAGTACTTCGGGCTCCAGCCCGACAGGTCGATCCACACGTTCGGCTTGTGCAGCGCCAGCGACAGCGCCTCGTCCTGCCACGGCCAGCTCGGGTGCGCCACCACGATCTGCATGTCCGGGAAGTCGATCGCCACGTCTTCCAGCAGCATCGGGTTGCTGTTCTGCAGCCTCAAGCCACCGCCGCAGCGCATGCCCGAGCCGATGCCCGAATGGCCGCTGTGGAAGATCGCCGGCAGCTTGTACTCGGCAATCACCTCGTAGATCGGCCAGGCCATCTTGTCGTAGGGCAGGAAGCCCTGCACGGTCGGGTGGAACTTGAAGCCCCTGACGCCGTGCTCCTCGATCAGCTTGCGCGCCTCGCGCGCGCCCATCTTGCCCTTGTGCGGGTCGATGCTGCCGAAGCAGATCATCATGTCGGCGTTCTTCTTCGCCGCCTCCGCGATCTCCTCGTTCGGAATGCGGCGCCGGCCGAGCTGCGCCTCGCTGTCGACGGTGAACATGACCAGGCCGATCTTCTTCTCGCGGTAGTACGCGACGGTCTCGTCGATCGTCGGCCGGCGATTGCTGCCGAAGTACTTGTCGGCGGCGCGGTCGTACTCCTCGCCGTAGTTGTCGAAGGGGTTCCAGCACGACACCTCGGCGTGCGTGTGCACGTCGATGGCGATCAGGTCCGCGGTCTTCATGGGAATGGTGTTTGAAGCATCAATTGGTTGCTCACCATAACTAAAAGCCCGCGCACCTACAAGAGCGTTCTAGGGTTTTCCCGGTGGATCGGGCGAGCCAATTAGTTAAAACTAGAAACTAAATCGACGAGGCTCGCATGACCCTGAACTTCACTCCCGCCATCGGCGCCCTGGCAGCGCTCGACCTGTTGCGCATCGAGATCGCCGATGCCGTGGCACACATCCGCCTGAACCGGCCGGCCAAGCGCAATGCCGTCAACGACACGCTGGTCGCGCAGCTTCACAGCGCCTTTGTCTCGCTGCCCGAGGCGGTCAAGGCGGTGGTGCTGACCGGCGAGGGTGATCACTTCTGCGCCGGGCTGGATCTGTCCGAGCTGTCCGAGCGCAGCGTCGCCGAAGGCGTGATCCACTCGCGCACTTGGCATGCGGCGATGGACGCGATCCAGTTCGGCCGCGTGCCGGTGGTCGCCGTGCTGCACGGCGCGGTGGTCGGCGGCGGTCTGGAGATCGCCAGCAGCTGCCACCTTCGGGTCGCCGAGGAGAGCGCCTACTACGGCCTGCCCGAGGGCCAGCGCGGCATCTTCGTCGGCGGCGGCGGATCGGCGCGCGTGCCGCGCCTGGCCGGCGTGCAGACCATGACCGACATGATGCTCACCGGCCGTGTGCTCGACGCGCACGAGGGCGAGCGCCGTGGCCTGTCGCAGTACGTGGTGGCCAACGGCGCCGGCTTCGCCAAGGGCTGCGAGCTGGCGGCGAAGATCGCCTCGAACGCGCCGCTGTCCAACTTCGCGGTGATGCAGGCGCTGCCGCGCATCGCCGACCTGTCGCAGAGCGACGGCCTGTTCGTCGAGTCGCTGATGGCCGCCATCGCGCAGGGCGACGATGCGGCGAAGGAGCGTGTGCGCGCTTTCCTCGAGAAGCGGGCCGGCAAGGTGGGCAAGGCGTCATGAGCGGCGGCACGGTGAAGTACCGGCCGCTGCCGCTGGGCGGCTCGCTGGCGGCACGCTTCGAGAAGCGTGCGGATGGCGCAACGCTCGTCACGTCTGCCGAACCGCTGGCGGCCCATCCCGTGCGCCTGACCGACCGGCTGCTGCACTGGGCCGAGGTCTCGCCCGGCCACACGCTCGCGGCCAAGCGCATGCACGGCGGCGACTGGCGGCGCATCAGCTATGCCGAAGCCGTCGATGCCGCGAAGCGCATCGCGCAGGCGCTGCTCGACCACGGCCTGTCGGCCCAGCACCCGGTGGCCATCCTGTCCGACAACGACCTCGAGCACCTGCTGCTCGGCCTGGGCGCGATGTTCGCGGGTGTGCCCTTCGCGCCGATCTCGCCGGCCTACTCCACCGTCTCGCAGGACTACGGCAAGCTGCGCCACATCCTCGGCGTGCTGACGCCGGGGCTGGTGTTCGCTTCGTCGGCCAGCGGCTACGGGCGGGCCATCGCCGCCACCGTGCCGGCCGACACGCCGGTGGTGCTGACCACCGGTGCGATCGACGGCCGCCAGACGCTGCGCTTCGACGACCTGCTCGCGAAACCGGCCACCGCCGCGGTCGAAGCCGCGCACGCCGCTGTCGGCCCGGACACGATCGCCAAGTTCCTGTTCACCTCGGGCTCGACCAAGCTGCCCAAGGGCGTGATCAACACGCAGCGCATGATCTGCGCCAACCAGCAACAGATCCTGCAGTGCTTCCCCGGCCTGGGCCAGGTGCGGCCGGTGCTGGTCGACTGGCTGCCCTGGAACCACACCTTCGGCGGCAACCACAACGTGGGCCTGACGATCTACAACGGCGGCACGCTCTACATCGACGAAGGCAAGCCGACGCCGGCGCTGATCCACGAGACGCTGCGCAACCTGCGCGAGATCTCGCCCACGGTGTACTTCAACGTGCCCAAGGGCTTCGAGGAGATCGCCAACGCGATGGAGGACGACGCCACGCTGCGCGACTCCCTCTTCGCGCGGGTCAACATGTTCTTCTTCGCCGGCGCCGGCTTGTCGCAGCCGGTGTGGGACAAGCTCGACCGCCTGGCCGAGCAGAGTTGCGGCGAACGCATCCGCATGCTCACCGGCCTGGGCATGACCGAGACTGCGCCGTTCGCGATGTGCGCGAATGCGGAAGAGGTGAAGTCCGGCCACATCGGCCTGCCGGCACCCGGCATGGAACTCAAGCTGGTGCCCAGCGGCGACAAGACCGAGGTGCGCTACCGCGGCCCCAACGTCACGCCGGGCTTCTGGCGCGCACCGGAGCAGACCGCCGAGTCCTTCGACGAAGAAGGCTTCTACTGCAGCGGTGATGCGGTCAAGCCCATCGATGCGGCGAACCCGGGCCGCGGCTTCATGTTCGACGGCCGCACCGCCGAGGACTTCAAGCTCTCCACCGGCACCTTCGTCTCGGTGGGCCCGCTGCGTGCGCGTGTCATCGCCGCCGGCGACCCCTGCGTGCAGGACGTGGTGGTGGCGGGCATGAACCGCGACGAGATCGGCCTGCTGATCTTCCCGCGCCTGGACGCCTGCCGCGCCTTCGCCAACCTGAGCGCCACGGCACCGGCGCTCGATGTGCTGGCCGCGCCCGACGTGCAGGCCTTCTTCCAGCGCCTGATCGACGGCCAGTGGGCCGCCGGCACCGGCAGCGCGACCCGCGTGGCGCGCGCGATGGTGCTGGCCGACCCGCCGAGCATCGACCGCGGCGAGGTCACCGACAAGGGCTCGATCAACCAGCGCGCTGTGCTGACCCACCGCGATGCACTCGTCGAGCATCTCTACGCCGGCGGCGAAGGCGTGATCCTGCCTTCCAAGCCCTGAGGACGGAATACCCATGAACATCGCTGGACAAGCCGCACTCGTCACCGGCGGGGCCTCGGGCCTCGGCGCCGCGACGGCGCGTGAACTCGCCCGCCAGGGCGCGAAGGTGGCAGTGCTGGACCGCAACGCCGAGGGCGCGAAGGCCGTCGCTGCAGAGATCGGCGGCGTCGGCCTCGGCTGCGACATCACCGACACCGCCAGCGTGCTCGCTGCGCTGGAGGCCGCCCGTGCCGCGCATGGACCGGCCCGCCTGCTGTTGAACGTCGCGGGCATCGGCAGTGCGAAGCGCATCGTCGGCAAGGACGGCTCGCCCGCGCCGCTGGAGGACTTCGAGCGGGTGGTGCGTGTCAACCTGATCGGCACCTACAACATCACCCGCCTCGCGGTGGCCGAGATGGTCAAGCTTGAGCCGCTGCAGGACGGCGAACGCGGCGTGATCGTCAATACCGCCTCGGTGGCCGCCTTCGACGGCCAGGTCGGCCAGGAGGCTTACTCGGCCAGCAAGGGCGGCATCGTCGGCATGACGCTGCCGCTGGCGCGCGACCTGGCGCAGTTCGGCGTGCGGGTGTGCACCATCGCCCCGGGCCTGTTCCTCACGCCGCTGATGGCCGAACTGCCGCAGGCGGTGCAGGACTCGCTGGCGGCGAGCATCCCCTTCCCCAAACGTCTGGGCAAACCCGAAGAGTTCGCCGAGCTCGCCGCGGGCATCATCCGCAACCTCTCGCTCAACGGCGAGGTCATCCGTCTGGATGGCGCGCTGCGCATGGCGCCGCGCTGAATCTGTTGCAACCGGCCATGCCCAAGACCACCTTCCACTCCGTCGACGTGCACTTCGGTGACTGCGACCCCGCAGGGATCGTGTTCTTCCCGAACTTCTCGCGCTGGATGGACGCAGCTTCGCTGAAGTTCTTCATGGACTGCGGCCTGCCGCCGTGGCGCGAGCTGGTCAAGAGCAGGGGCATCGTCGGCACACCGCTGCTCGAGATCAACACGAAGTTCATCAAGGCCGTGACCTACGGCGAGACGATCACCATCGCCACCTGGATCGAGGAATGGCGCGACAAGGTGTTCGTGCAGATGCACCGCGTGACACGAGGCGACGATCTCATCTGCGAAGGCCGCGAGGTGCGTGCCTTTGTCAAGCGCGACCCGGACAACCCCGACCGGCTGCGCGCCATTCCCGTTCCCGACGACATCAAGGCCCTGTGCTCTTGATCACCTTTCCCTCTCAACCTCCGGAGACAAGACGATGAAAGCTCTGAAGACCCTGGTTGCCGTCGCGGCAGCATTGCTGGCCGGCGCCGCGCAGGCGGACATCACCATTGGCATCAGCCTGCCGCTGACCGGGCCGGCCTCCGGCCTGGGCATCCCGATGGCCAACTACATCAAGCTGTGGCCGACCGAGATCGCCGGCGAGAAGCTCAAGGTCATCGTGCTCGACGACGCCACCGACCCGACCAAGGGCGTGACCAACGCGAAGAAGTTCATCACCGAGGACAAGGCCGACATCATCATGGGCTCGGCCGCCACGCCGGTGGCCATCGCGATGTCCGGCCCGATCGCCGAATCGGAGACGCCGCACTTCGCCTTCTCGCCGGCCGTGCTGCCCGCCGGCAAGGACCACTGGATGTTCCGCCTGCCGCAGGGCAACGCCGTGATGGCCTACGCGATGATCGAGCACATGAAGAAGCTCGGCGTGAAGACCGTCGGCTTCCTCGGCTACACCGATGCCTACGGCGAGAGCTGGCTGAACGACTTCAAGGCGCAGTCGCAGGCGCTCGGCGGCCCGCAGATCATCGCCGCGGAGCGCTTCGCGCGCGCCGACACCAGTGTGACGGCACAGGCGCTGAAGCTGGTCTCGGCCAACCCCGATGCGATGCTGGTCGTCGCCTCCGGCTCGGGCGCCGCGATGCCGCACAAGGCCATCGTCGAGCGCGGCTTCAAGGGCAAGATCTACCAGACCCACGCCGCGGCCTCGCGCGACCTGGTGCGCGTCGGCGGCAAGGACGTCGAAGGCGCGTACGTGACCTCCGGCCCGGCGGTGATCCCCGAGCAGCTGCCGGCCAACCATCCGTCGCGGGCGCTGGCGGCCGACTTCGTCGCCAAGTACGAGAAGGCCTACGGCCCGGGCAGCCGCAACCAGTTCGGCGGCCACGCCTATGACGCCATCGTGGTGCTCGAGAAGGTGCTGCCGGGCGCGCTGAAGAAGGGCAAGCCGGGCACCAAGGAGTTCCGCGCCGCGATCCGCGACGGCGTCGAGACCATGGGCCGCACGGTGGTCTCGCACGGCGTGCTGAACTACACCAAGGACAACCACTGGGGCTTCACGACGGAAACCGGCGTGATCCTCAAGGTCGTCAACGGCGACTGGAAAGTCGAGTAAGCAATGGACTTCTCGATCGCCAGCATCCTGACGCTGGACGGAGTCACCAACGGCGCGGTCTATGCGCTGCTGGCGCTGGCCACGGTGCTGGTGTTCGCCGTCACGCGGGTGATCTTCATCCCGCAGGGCGAGTTCGTTGCCTACGGCGCGCTGACGCTCGCGCTGCTGCAACTCGGCCAGGTGCCGGGCACGGTGTGGCTGCTGCTGGTGATGGCAGTGGTCGCGGCCGTGCTCGACGCCGTGGCCGGGCTGCGGCGCGGGCTGCCGGTGGGCGCCGTGGGGCTGGGCGCGCTGAAATCACTCGCCTTCCCGGTGGTGGTTTCGGCCATCGCCTGGTGGGCCGCGCCGCGGCAACTGCCGCTGCTGCTGCAGAGCCTGCTGACGCTGGCGATCGTCACCCCGCTCGGGCCGCTGCTGTACCGCCTCGCCTACGAGAAGCTGGCCGACGCGACCGTGCTGGTGCTGCTGATCGTCTCGGTCGGCGCGCACTTCGCGCTGACCGGGCTGGGCCTGGTGTTCTTCGGCGCCGAGGGCTTCCGCAACCCGAGCTTCTGGGATGCACGCTTCTCCGCCGGGCCGCTGACGCTGTCGGGACAGACGCTGATCATCTTCATGGTCTCGATCGCGCTGATCATCGCGCTGTACCTGTTCTTCGAGCGCACGCTGCGCGGCAAGGCGCTGCGTGCCACCGCGGTCAACCGGCTCGGCGCGCGGCTGATGGGCATATCCACCTCGGGTGCCGGCAAGATGAGCTTCGGCCTGGCCGCCTTCATGGGCGCGCTGTCGGGCCTGCTGATCGGCCCGACCACGACGATGTTCTACGACTCCGGCTTCCTGATCGGCCTGAAGGGCTTCGTCGCCGCGATCTTCGGCGCGCTGTCGAGCTACCCCGCCGCCGCGCTGGGCGCGATCTTCGTCGGCCTGATCGAGAGCTTCGGCTCCTTCTGGGCCAGCGCCTTCAAGGAAGTCATCGTCTTCACGCTGATCATTCCCGTGCTGCTGTGGCGCTCGTTCCAGCACGGCCACCACGACGAAGAAGAATGAACATGGTCAGGCGCTACCTTCTCATCGCCTTCGTGCTTCTGGTGGCGGCCCTGCCGCTGCTGCCGGTGCCCGAGTTCTGGATCACGCAGGCCAACTACATCGGCCTGTATTCGCTGGTCGCCATCGGCCTGGTGCTGCTCACCGGGGTGGCGGGGCTGACCAGCTTCGGCCAGGCGGCCTTCGTCGGCATGGGCGCCTACACGGCCGCCTACCTGACGCAGGCGCACGGCGTCTCGCCGTGGATCACGGTGTGGATCGGCCTGGCCTTCACCTTCGGCGCCGCGCTGCTGCTGGGCTGGATCACGCTGCGCATGTCGGGCCACTTCCTGCCGCTGGCCACCATCGCCTGGGGCCTGAGCCTGTACTACCTGCTCGGCAACATCGACGCCCTGGGCAAGTACGACGGCCTGCTCGGCATCCCGGCGCTGGAGCTGTTCGGCGTCACGCTGAACACCGGGCGCAGCTTCTACTGGCTGCTCTGGCTGATCGTGCTGCTGGCCGCGTTCGGCGCCATCCGCCTGCTCGACTCGCGCACCGGCCGCGCGCTGCGCGCCGTCAAGGGCGGCACGACCATGGCCGAGGCGATGGGTGTCAACACCTTCCGCCTGAAGGTCACGGCCTTCGTGCTCGCCGCACTGCTGGCCAGCGTGTCGGGCTGGCTGTTCGCGCACTTCCAGCGCACCGTCAATCCGTCGCCCTTCGGCCTGAACAAGGGCATCGAGTACCTGTTCATGGCGGTGGTCGGCGGTGTCGGCCACGTGTGGGGCGCGATCGTCGGCTCCACCGTCGTCAAGGTGCTCGAGGAGCAGTTGCAGGACTGGCTGCCCAAGCTGTTCGGCAACAGCGGCAACTACGAGGTCATCGTCTTCGGCATCCTGCTGATCCTGGTGCTGCAGTACGCCCGCGACGGCATCTGGGCCTTCGTCGAGGCGCGCTTCCCGAAGCCGCAGCGCGCGGTCGACTGGGGTGACGCGCAGGCGCTGCCGCACCGCGCGCAACCGCCCCAGGGCGAGGTGGTGCTCGATGTGGACAAGGCGCGCAAGGAGTTCGGCGGCCTGGTGGCGGTCAACGACGTCAGCTTCCAGGTGCGCGCCGGGCAGATCCTCGGCTTGATCGGGCCGAACGGTGCCGGCAAGTCGACCACCTTCAATCTCGTCACCGGCGTGCTGCCGGCCACCCGCGGCAGCGTGACGCTGCGTGGCCAGGCCATCCAGGGCCGGCCCTCGCGCGAGATCGCCGCACGCGGCGTGGCGCGCACCTTCCAGCACGTCAAGATGATCCCGACGATGACGGTGCTGGAGAACGTCGCGCTTGGCGCCCACCTGCGCGGCTCGGCCGGCGTCGCCTCGGCGGTGCTGCGCCTGGACCGCACGGAAGAGAAGCGCCTGCTGCGCGAGGCGCAGAAGCAGCTCGAGCGCATCGGCATGGCCGACCGCATGCATGAACTGGCCGGCAACCTGGCGCTGGGCCCGCAGCGGCTGATGGAAATCGCCCGCGCGCTGGCCGCCGACCCGATGCTGCTGCTGCTCGACGAGCCTGCCGCCGGCCTGCGCCTGAAGGAGAAGCAGGCGCTGGCCGCCGTGCTGCGCCAGCTGCGCGACGAAGGCATGGCCATCCTGCTGGTCGAGCACGACATGGACCTGGTGATGGGCCTGGTCGACCGCGTGGTGGTGATGGAGTTCGGCACCAAGCTGATCGAGGGCACGCCGGAAGAGGTGCAGGCCAGCCCCGCGGTGCGAGCCGCCTACCTCGGGACGGAACACTAGTCATGAGCGAACTGATCCTCGATGTGAAGGACCTGCACGCCGGCTACGGCCGTGCCGAGGTGCTGCACGGACTGAACCTGCAGGCGAAGAAAGGCAGCGTGGTGACGGTGATCGGCCCGAACGGCGCCGGCAAGTCGACCCTGCTCAACGCGCTGATGGGCGTGCTGCCCTCGCGCGGCACCATCGCCTACCGCGGCCAGCCGATCGGCCTGAAGACGCTGGAAGAACGGGTCATGCAGGGCATCGCGCTGGTGCCGGAGACGCGCGCGCTGTTCGCCACCATGCCGGTGGAAGACAACCTGCTGCTCGGCGGCTATCGTCAGGTGCTGCTGGGCAACAAGGGCGGTGCGCAGGTGCTGGAGCAGGTCTACACGCTGTTCCCGCGGCTGAAGGAGCGCCGCATGCAGCTCGCCGGCACGCTCTCGGGTGGTGAGCGGCAGATGCTCGCGGTCGGCCGGGCGCTGATGAGCCAGCCCGACCTGCTGATGCTCGACGAACCCAGCCTCGGCCTCGCGCCGCTGGTGGTCAAGGAGATCTTCCGCACCATCGAGGGCCTGCGTGCCACCGGTGTGACCATCCTGCTGGTCGAGCAGAACGCGCGCGCGGCGCTCGAGGTGGCCGATCATGGCTATGTGCTCGAGATGGGCGAGATCGCACTCGAAGGCCCGGCGGACGAACTCGCCCGCGACTCGCGCGTGATCGACACCTACCTCGGCGCGGCACGCCAGAAGACCTCGGCCTGAAGGAACGCTGCGATGTGGCAGTACGAAGCGCCGCTGCGCGACATGCGCTATGTGATCGAGGAGGTGCTCGGCCTGCCGGCGCAGTGGGCCGCGCTGCCGGCCTTCGCCGAACTCGATGCCGATACGGCGCGCCAGGTGCTGGAAGAAGCGGCGCGCTTCGCCACCGAGGTGCTGGCGCCGACCAACTCGAACGGTGACCTGGAAGGCTGCACGCTGACGGACGGCGAGGTGCGCACGCCCAAGGGCTTTGCGGAGGCCTACCGCGCCTTCGTCGACGCCGGCTGGCCGGCACTCGCCTGCGACCCGGCGGTGGGCGGGCAGGGCCTGCCGCAGGTGCTCAATGCCGCGCTGTACGAGATGCTGGCCGCGGCCAACCACGCCTGGACCATGTACCCGGGGCTGCTGCACGGCGCCTACGAGTGCCTGCACCTGCATGCCACGCCCGAGCTGCAGGCACGCTACCTCGGCAAGGTGGTGAGCGGCGAATGGCTGTCGACCATGTGCCTGACCGAGGCGCATGCGGGTTCGGACCTCGGCCTGCTGTCGACCCGCGCCACGCCGGCTGCGGACGGCTCGTATCGGCTCAAGGGCACCAAGATCTTCATCTCCGGCGGCGAACACGACCTGACCGACAACATCGTGCACCTGGTGCTCGCGCGCCTGCCGGAGGCGCCGGAGGGCACCAAGGGCATCTCGCTGTTCCTCGCGCCGAAGTTCCTTCCGGACGGCAGCCGCAACGCCGTGCGCTGCGACGGCATCGAGAAGAAGATGGGCATCAAGGGCAGCGCGACCTGCGTGATGGCCTTCGACGGCGCCACCGGCTGGCTGGTCGGCGAGCCGAATCGCGGCCTGCAGGCGATGTTCGCGATGATGAATGCGGCGCGGCTGCACGTGGCGCTGCAGGGCCTGGCCCATGCGCAGAACGCGCACCGCAACGCGCTGGTCTATGCGCACGAGCGGCTGCAGTCGCGCGCGCCGGTGCGCAGCGGCCCGAAGGCCGCGGCAGACGCCATCGTGCTGCACCCGGCGATGCGCCGCATCCTGATGCGGCAGCGTGTGCTGGTCGAGGGCGCGCGGATGATCGCCTACGAGGCGGCGCACCTGATCGACCTGTCCGAGCAATCCGGCGACGCCGCTGCGCGCGAGCGCGCGCAGGAGCAGGCGGCGCTGCTGACGCCGGTGCTCAAGTCCTTCCTGACCGACAAGGGCTTCGAACTCGCCAGCGAGGCCTTGCAGGTGTTCGGCGGCCACGGCTACACGCACGACTGGGGCATCGAGCAGTGCGTGCGCGATGCGCGCATCGCGATGATCTACGAGGGCACCAATCAGATCCAGGCGATCGACCTGGTGGTGCGCAAGATCGTCGCCGACGGCGGGCGCCGGTTCGCCGCCTGGCTCGACGCGCTCGCCGCGTCGCTGCCCGGGCAGGCCCGCCATGCCGCTGCGGCCTACGAGCAGTTGCGCCTGCTCGGCGAACTCGCCGCCGACGTGGTGAGCGCCTCGCGCGAGGACGCCGAACTGCCCTTCCGGATTGCCGACGATCTGCTGCGCGCCACCGGCCTGGCGCTGATCGCCCATGCGTGGGCGCGCGCCGATGCGGTGTCGTCCCGGCCCGAGCATGCCGGTGATGCCTTCCATGCCGCCAAGCGCGACAGCGCATCGCACTGCTTCTCGCACCTGCGGCCCGAGTTCGACCATGC
>NZ_CALRZC010000154.1:0-20550 GCF_943372545.1 Variovorax sp. YR752
AGCGTGCACAAGGCCGCCAAGCAGGCTGCCGAAGTCGCCGAAGCGAACTTCCAGGCCGTGACCAGCACCGCCGTCAAGGCCACGCAAGCCGCCACGACCAAGGGCAAGCGCGCTGCCTGAAGGGCCGCCCGCGAGGGTTCGGGTCTGCAAAGTTTTGTGGCGGACTTGAACTAACCGGGGCCCACCCGATCTACGGAGAGCCGCAAGCCTTGGCTTGTGGTCTCCCTGAAAGGTTGTCTCCTCGGTACCGCCAGGTACCTTCGAAGGCCCGGCTCACGCCGGGCCTCTTCTTTTGTGGCGCCGGATTCACATCCTCAGTGGGTCTTTGCCGCCACCTTCGCGCGCAGCTCGGCCAGTGCCGCCAGCGCCACCTCGCGGCCGGCCTGGATGACACGCTTTCGCGCCGCGAAGTCGGCCCCCGAGACACCCGGCAGCCGCGGCCGCAGCACCAGGTCGGCATCGCGCAGCTCGAAGCCGTTGATGCTGCGCCCCATGATCGCGAAGGTCTGCAGCAGCATGCGCATCGGGTCGCCGGTGGCATTGCCCTCCGGCGCCGCCGAGATGTCGACCGCGATCACCAGCTCGGCGCCCATCTGACGGGCAAAGCGCACCGGCACCGGCGAGACCAGCCCGCCGTCGACATACTCCCGCGTGCCGATGCGCACCGGCTGAAATACCGCCGGCACCGCGCTGGAAGCGCGCACCGCCACGCCGGGGTCGCCGCGCTGGAACAGGATGGGCGCACCCGAGTCCAGGTCGGTGGCGACGATACCCAGCGGCAGCGCCATCTGCTCGATCACCTTGCCGGCGGTGTGCTGGCGGACGAAACGCGCCAGCGCCTCGCCGCGGATCAGCCCGCGCCCGGGGAAGGCCCAGTCGGTGATGGACGACTCGTCCATCGCATCGGCCAGCTGGATCAGCTCGCCGGCCGACTTGCCCGAGGCGTAGAGCGCCGCGACCAGGCTGCCGGCCGAGGTGCCGACCACCAGATCCGGCCGGATGCCACTCTCCTCCAGCGCCTGGATGACGCCGATGTGGGCGAAGCCGCGGGCCGCACCGCCGCCGAGCGCCAGGCCGATGCGCGGCGGCTTGGGCGGCGGCGGAGGCGCAACCGGCGGCGGTTCAGGGGGCGGCGGCAGGGCGACCGGCGCTGTCTGGCACCCCGGCAGAGCACCCGCGCACGCCAGCGCCCAGCCCAGCCAGGCGCGACGCGATGCTCCGAGCGAGTCTTTATCCTTCTCAGGCATAAACAACAAACAACAAAGTTCTTCTCATATATATAGACGCTGCCTAGAGTTCAGGCCTCGGCTGCCTTCCGGCGGCCGTTTCAACTCTTCGGCGGCCCATGGACTGGATTGCGATTCTCAGCGGCTTCGGCGTCGGCGCCATCGTCGGCATGACCGGCGTCGGCGGCGGCTCGCTGATGACACCACTGCTGCTGTCCGTCTTCAAGCTGAACCCGGCGGTGGCGATCGGCACCGACCTGTGGTTCGCCGCGGTCACCAAGACCGCCGGTTCGGTCTCGCACCACAACGCCGGCCATGTGCACTGGCGCATCACCGGCCTGCTGCTGGCCGGCAGCATCCCCGGCTCGCTGGGCATGGTGGCGCTGATGCACCTGACCGGCATCACCAAGGGCTGGGCCAGCGCCCTCACGCTGTCGCTGGGCATCGCGCTGTTGCTGACCGCCGTGGTGGTGGCCTACCGCAGCGCCTGGCACGCCGTCGGTCTGCGCCTGGAGCGCTGGCTGCCGGAGCGCCACAAGACCTGGCTGACGGTACTCAGCGGGCTGATCCTCGGCGTGCTGGTGTCGCTCAGCTCGATCGGCGCCGGCGCCATCGGCGCGACGCTGATCATGCTGCTCTATCCGCGCCTGGAGTCGCACCGCGTCGTCGGTACCGACATCGCCCACGCCGTGCCGCTGACCTTCGTCGCCGGCATCGGCCACGCGACGCTCGGCCACGTCGACTGGAGCTTGCTCGGCGCCTTGCTGATCGGCAGCGTGCCCGGCATCTGGATCGGCGCACAGCTCACACGAAAGATGCCCGAGAAGCTGGTGCGAGGGCTGCTCTGCGCCGCGCTCGTCACCGCGGGCCTGAAGGTGATCCACTGATTCTGATGATCGACTGAAATGAAACCCCCAAGCTCACTTCGTTCGCTGCCCCCCAAGGGGGCGCTCAGTACCTTCGGAACGGCCGGGCGGTACTGAGATGTACCAATACACCGAGTTCGACCGCCACTTCGTCCACCAGCGCGCCGCGCAGTACCGCGACCAGCTCGAGCGCAACCTCGCCGGCAAGCTCGGCGACGAGGAGTTCCGCCCGCTGCGCCTGCAGAACGGCTGGTACGTGCAGCGCCACGCACCGATGCTGCGCATCGCCGTGCCCTACGGCGAGATCCACTCGCGCCAGCTGCGCCAGCTCGCGCTCATCGCGCGCGAGTACGACCGCGGCTACGGCCACTTCACGACGCGGCAGAACCTGCAGTTCAACTGGATCCCGCTGGTGCAAAGCGCCGACGTGATGGAGCGTCTGGCCGAGGTCGACATGCACGGCATCCAGACCAGCGGCAACTGCATCCGCAACATCACCAGCGACGCGCTGGCCGGCATCGCGCCCGACGAGGCGGTCGACCCGCGCCCGTACTGCGAGGTGCTGCGCCAGTGGAGCACGCTGCACCCCGAGTTCGCCTTCCTGCCACGCAAGTTCAAGATCGCCGTGACCGGCGCCGCCGAGGATCGCGCCGCCATCGGCTGGCACGACATCGGCCTGCACCTGAAGAAGAGCGCCGCCGGCGAGATCGGCTTCACGGTGCTGGTTGGCGGCGGCATGGGCCGCACGCCGATCATCGGCTCGCTGATCCGCGACTTCCTGCCCTGGCAGCAGATCCTCGTCTATATCGAGGCGATCGTGCGTGTCTACAACCGCTACGGCCGGCGCGACAACGCCTACAAGGCGCGCATCAAGATCCTCGTCAAGGCCGAGGGGCAGAAGTTCTTCGACGCGGTCGAGGAAGAGTTCCGCCACATCCTGAACGACGACCTGGACGGTGCGGCACACCTGATCCCGCTCTCCGAGCTCGAGCGCGTCAAAGCCAGTTTCGTGCTGCCCAAGGGCATCGCCGAAACCGGCGCCGCATCGGCCTGGCCGGCCGACGCCAAGGGCGCCTTCGCGCGCTGGCTGCAGCGCAACGTGCACGGCCACCGCTTGCCCGGCTACCGTGCGGTCACGCTGTCGCTCAAGCGCGCCGGCCAGGCGCCGGGCGACGTGACGGCCGAGCAGATGGAGTCGGCCGCGGCGATCGCCGAGCGTTTCAGCCACGGCGAACTGCGTGTCACGCACGACCAGAACCTGCTTCTGCCGTGGGTGCGCGAGAGCGATCTCGCCGCGCTGTGGCAGGCCGCAAAGGACGCCAGCTTCGCCACGCCGAACATCGGCCTCCTCACCGACATGATCGCCTGCCCCGGTGGCGATTTCTGCGGTCTGGCCAATGCGCGTTCGCTTCCCCTCGCTGCCGAGATCAACGAACGTTTCGCCGACCTCGACGAGCAGGACGACATCGGCGACATCGACCTGCACATCAGCGGCTGCATCAACTCCTGCGGCCACCACCACAGCGGCCACATCGGCATCCTCGGCGTCGACAAGGACGGCAAGGAGTGGTACCAGGTCTCGCTGGGCGGCTCCGACGGCTCGACGCTGTCAGGCGCCTCGGTGCCCGGCAAGGTGATCGGCCCGTCGTTCGCGGCCGACGAGGTGGCCGATGCGGTCGAGGCGGTGATCGAGACCTACAAGGCGCAGCGCGCCGCCAACGAACGTTTCATCGACACCGTGCGCCGCATCGGCATCGAGCCCTTCAAGGCGCCGGCCAACGCGGTGCGCCGCAGCACGGCGCAAGCCCACTGAGCGGCGGAGAACCCCATGCGATTCATCGACATCCACAAGGACCGCTGGCACGCACTCGGTGGCGAGGACGGCCCGCCGGTCAGCATCAACTCCGAACCGTACCTGCTGCTGGACACCAACCAGTGGCACGCCGCGCGCGCGCAGTGGCCGGCCGCTGTGCCGGTCGGCCTGAAGCTGGCCAACGACCAGGACGTGGAAGACCTGGCCGATGACCTGCCGCGTTTCGCCCTGATCGCGCTGCACTTCCCGAAGTGGGTCGACGGCCGCGCCTACAGCCAGGCCCGCCTGCTGCGCTCGCGCTACCGCTTCCGCGGCGAAGTGAGGGCGATCGGCGAGGTGCTGGTCGACATGGTGCCGCTGCTGGCACGCACCGGCTTCGACGCGGCGCTGCTGCGCCACGACCAGTCGGTCGAGGCGGCCGAGCGCGCCCTGGCCTTCTTCCCCGGCCACTACCAGGGCGACGTGGCCGACAACCGGCCGCTGTTCGCCAAGCCGGAAGGCACGCGCGAGGCACTGGCCCAGGCGCCGGAATTCGTCAACGCGGGGGCCTCGATATGAGCGCGATCACGCTGTACGCCAAGAAGACCGAAGGCTTCGACGAGCGTGTCGCCCATGCGGTGGCGGTGCTGCAGAGCGCCGCGTCGGAGCACGCCGGCCGCATCGTGCAGGCCACCAGCCTCGGCGCCGAGGACATGGTGATCACCGACCTGATCGCCCGCCACGCGCTGCCGATCGCGCTGGCCACGCTGGAGACCGGCCAGTTGCACGAACAGACGGTGGCGCTGATCCCTCGCATCGAAAAGCGCTATGGCCTGGCGGTCGAGGTGTTCAAGCCGGTGCAGGAGTCGGCGATCCATTTCGTCAAGACGAACGGCGAGCGGGCGATGTACGAGCGCATCGAGCTGCGCAAGGCCTGCTGCGCGATCCGCAAGCTCGAGCCGCTGGCGCGCATGCTGGCCGGCAGCAGCGCCTGGGTGACCGGGCTGCGCCGCGAGCAGTCGGACAACCGTGGCGGCGTGCCGTTCAGCGAAGCAGACGACAAGGGCCGCACCAAGTTCAACCCGCTGGCCGACTGGAGCTGGGCCGACGTGTGGCACTACATCGCCGTCAACGACGTGCCCTACAACCCGCTGCACGACGACTTCATGCCCAGCATCGGCTGCGCGCCCTGCACCCGCGCGATCGCCGTCGGCGAGCCCTTCCGCGCCGGCCGCTGGTGGTGGGAAGACGAGAAGGCCAAGGAATGCGGCCTGCATGTGAAGGACGCCCCGGCCGCCCAGGTGTCGACGATTGGAGGCCCGCGATGAACGCCCCGCTGTCCGTCGAGCAACTGCTGCCCGAGCTCGACCACACCCACCTCGACTGGCTGGAAGAAGAAGCCATCTTCATCCTGCGCGAGACGGTCGCCGCGTTCGAGCGCCCTGCCCTGCTGTTCTCCGGCGGCAAGGACTCCTGCGTGGTGCTGCGCCTGGCCGAGAAGGCCTTCAAGAGCAGGCAGGCCGACGGTTCCTACAAGGGCCGCCTGCCCTTCCCGCTGCTGCATGTGGACACCGGCCACAACTTCCCGGAAGTGATCGAGTTTCGCGACCGCCGCGTTGCCGAGATGGGCGAACGCCTGGTGGTCGGTCACCTGGAGGATTCGATGAAGCGCGGCACGGTGCGCCTGGCGCATCCGCTCGAGTCGCGCAACGGCCACCAGACGGTGACGCTGCTCGAAGCCATCGAGGACAACCGCTTCGACGTGCTGATGGGCGGTGCCCGCCGCGACGAGGAGAAGGCGCGCGCCAAGGAGCGCATCTTCAGCCACCGCGACAGCTTCGGCCAGTGGCAGCCGAAGGAGCAGCGCCCCGAGCTGTGGACGCTGTTCAACACGCGCATCCGCCCCGGCGAGCACATGCGCGCCTTCCCGATCAGCAACTGGACCGAGCTCGACGTGTGGCTGTACATCGCCCGCGAGAACATCCCGCTGCCGAACCTGTACTTCGCGCACGACCGCCAGGTGATCCGCCGCCGCGGCCTGCTGGTGCCGCTGACCGAGGTGACGCCGCCGGAAGCCGGGGAGACGATCGAGATCGCGCAGGTGCGCTTTCGCACCGTCGGCGACATGACCTGCACCTGCCCGGTGGAGAGCCCGGCCGCCAGCGCCACCGACATCGTCGCCGAGACGCTGAAGGTGACCGTCAGCGAGCGCGGTGCCACGCGCATGGACGACCGCACCTCGGATGCCTCGATGGAGCGGCGCAAGAAGGAAGGGTATTTCTGATGACTGTCGCCGCCACTCCCGTCAAAGACCACCGCGCGCTGAGATTCCTCACCGCCGGCAGCGTCGACGACGGCAAGAGCACGCTGATCGGCCGGCTGCTGTTCGACAGCCGCGCCATCCTCGCCGACCAGCTCGACACGCTGGAGAAGAGGGCCGCCGGCGCACCGATCGACCTGAGCCTGCTGACCGACGGCCTGGAGGCCGAGCGTGAGCAGGGCATCACCATCGACGTGGCCTACCGCTACTTCGCCACCCGCGCGCGCAAGTTCATCATCGCCGACGCGCCGGGCCACGAGCAGTACACGCGCAACATGGTCACCGCGGCCGCGGGCAGCGATGCCGCCGTGGTGCTGGTCGACATCACCAAGCTCGACACCACCAAGAGCCCGGTGGTGTTGCTGCCGCAGACGCGCCGCCATGCGCTGCTCGCGCACCTGCTGCGCGTGCCGAGCATTGTCTTCGCGGTCAACAAGCTCGACGCGGTGGACGACCCGGCGCAGGCCTACGCCGCCGTGCACGGCGCGCTGCTCGGCTTCGCGGAAGCAGCCGGCATCCGCGTCGCCGGCATCGTGCCGGTGTCGGCGCTGCGTGGCGACAACGTCACCCAGCCGCTGGACGCCCCCTGGTATGACGGCCCTTCGCTGCTGCAACTGCTCGAGAGCCTGCCGACTGCGCAGGAACGCAAGGACGGCGACCTGCTCGTGCCGGTGCAGTACGTCGCCCGCGAAGGCGAAGGCACGGGCAACCAGCCGCGCACGCTGTGGGGTCGTGTCGCCCATGGCCGCGTCAAGGCCGGCGACGCGGTGCAGCTGTTCCCCAACGGCGAAGTGGCGACGGTCGCCGAGGTGCGCCTGGCCGGCGAGGTGGTCGACGTGGTCGAAGCCGGACAGTCGGCCGGCATCGTGCTCGACCGCCAGATCGACGTGTCGCGCGGCGACTGGATCGGCACGCCGAAGACCATCCAGGCGGCACAGCGCTTCAGTGCCACACTCGCCTGGCTGGACACCGAGCCCGCCGTGCTCGGTCGCAAGTACTGGGTGCGCCACGGCAACCGCTGGGTGCAGGCGCGCATCACGGCGATCGAGCATCGGCTCGACATTCACACGCTGGAAGAGACCTACGCCCACGAACTGGCCGTCAACGAGATCGGCCACGTGGTGATCGAGACCCAGCAGCCGCTGCCGGTGGAGAGCTACGAGACCAACCGCGTCGGCGGTGCGCTGATCGTCGTCGACCCGGCGAGCAACCGCACCAGCGGTGCGCTGCTGGTGCGCGCGCCCCTGTGAGCATGGGCCGCGTCGTCTTCATCGGTGCCGGCCCCGGCGCGGCCGACCTGATCACCGTGCGCGGCGCGCGTGTGCTGGTGCAGGCCGACGTGGTGCTGTTCGACGCATTGACCGACCCGGCGTTGCGCGACCTGGCACCGACCGCCAGGTGGGTCCACGTCGGCAAGCGCGGCTTTGCCGACAGCACCGGCCAGGCGACGATCAACGCGCTGCTTGTTCGCCATGCGCGTGAAGCCGCCCTGGTGGTTCGGCTCAAGGGTGGCGACCCGAGCGTGTTCGGCCGCCTCGAGGAGGAGCTGCAGGCGCTGGCCGAGGCCGGCATCGCCAGCGAGGTGATCCCCGGCGTGACCGCCGCGCTGGCCGCTGCCGCCGACACGAAACTTCCGCTCACCCGCCGAGGCAACGGCCGCAGCGTGGCACTGACCACGGCGATGACGCGTGAGGGTGCCCTGCGCGGCGGCCATGCCGCCGACACCGAGGTCTTCTACATGGCCGGCAGGCAGCTCGCCGCGCTGGCGCGCCGCCTGCGCGAGGCCGGCTGGGCGGATGACACGCCCGTCAGCGTGGTGTCGCGCGCCGGCTGGCCGGATGCGCTGGCCAGCCAGCACAGCGTGCTGACGCTCGGCCAGGCCACGGTGCTTCATGCCGGCCGACCGACCGTGGTGACCATCGGCGCCGGGGCCGCAGCGGTAGCAGCCGTGGCGGCGGCACCTCAATGCGCCACGCAATCCCCGTCCATTGAGGCCGGTCAAGAACAAGCGGAAACCCTGAGACCTTAAAATCGCGGGCTTGCCGGCGTCGCGCCGCCCCATCCATCCGAAGAGTCGAAGCACATGACCCACGTCGTCCTCGAATCCTGCATCCGCTGCAAGTACACCGACTGCGTGGACGTCTGCCCGGTCGACTGCTTCCGCGAGGGCCAGAACTTCCTGACCATCGACCCCGACGAGTGCATCGACTGCGCCGTCTGCATCCCCGAGTGCCCGGTCAACGCGATCGTCCCCGAGGAGGATGTGCCCGGCAATCAGCAGCACATGATCAAGCTGAATGCCGACCTGGCCAAGAAGTGGCCGAGCATCACCAAGCGCAAGACCCCGCTGCCCGACGCCGATGAGTGGAAAGACCGCACCGGCAAGCTCGACCAGCTGATCAAGTAAGGCAAACCGCGGCCGCCGCGGCTGCACACACACCATGGATCCGAAGTTGAACGACGAAGTGGCGCGCACCGCCGGTGCACACGAGGGCCCGATCGAGACCGATGCGGTGATCGTCGGGGCCGGCCCGGTGGGCCTGTTCCAGGTCTTCGAGCTCGGCCTGCTCGAGATCAAGGCGCACATCATCGACTCGCTCGCCTACCCGGGCGGCCAGTGCATCGAGCTCTATCCGGACAAGCCGATCTACGACATTCCGGCGGTGCCGGTGTGCACGGGCAAGGAGTTGACCGACAACCTGCTCAAGCAGATCGAGCCCTTCGGCGCGACCTTCCACCTCGGCCAGGAGGTCACCATCGTGCAGAAGCAGGACGATGGGCGCTTCTACGTCGAGACCTCCAAGGGCACGCGCTTCCTGACCAAGACCATCTTCATCGCCGGCGGCGTGGGCTCGTTCCAGCCGCGCACGCTGAAGGTCGACGGGCTGGACGCCTACGACGACAAGCAGGTCTTCTACCGCGTCAAGAACCCGGCGCAGTTCGCCGGCAAGAACCTGATCATCATCGGCGGCGGCGACTCGGCGCTCGACTGGACGCTGAACTTCGTGCAGGACGGGCCGAACAAGGCCGAGAGCGTCATCCTGATCCACCGCCGCGACGGCTTCCGTGCCGCCCCGGCGAGCGTGGCGAAGATGAAGGAGCTGTGCGAGGCCTACGAGATGCAGTTCATCGTCGGCCAGGCCACCGGCATCGAGGAGCGCGACGGCAAGCTGACCGGCATGAAGATCACCGGCGGCGACGGTGTCACCCGCGTGGTGCCGCTGGACATGCTGCTGGTCTTCTTCGGCCTGAGCCCGAAGCTGGGGCCCATCGCCGAGTGGGGCCTGAACATCGAGCGCAAGCAGATCGTCGTCGACACCGAGAAGTTCGAAACCAGCACGCCGGGCATCTTCGCGGTGGGCGACGTCAACACCTACCCGGGCAAGAAGAAGCTGATCCTGTCGGGCTTCCACGAAGCCGCGCTGGCGGCCTTCGCGGCGGCGCCCTACATCTTCCCGGACAAGCGCATCCACCTGCAGTACACGACCACCAGCCCGAAGCTGCACAAGGTGCTGGGTGTGGAGACGCCGAACTTCGACTGACGCCTGTCGGCAGGAGACGAACGGCGGGGCCGCATTCGCGGCCCCTTCTCTTTTCTGCCTGATAATTCCCGCGCGGTGCACGACTCATGCGCCGCATCCGCTAGGGGTGTTGGCCGTCTTCGCAAGAGACAGCCGACTGAGAGAGTCCCTTCGAACCTGATTGAGGTAATCCTCGCGCAGGGAAGCATGGTCGACGCGCCGCGGTCTGCGGCCGCCTCGGCCCCGCCGACCTGCCATCGATCTCCAAGGAAACACGATGGCACGCCTTCACCGTCAGACTCGTCACTTCATCGCCCGAACGCCGATCGCGCTGTCGATCTCGCTCGCCTTTGCAGCTGCCCATGCGCAGACGGCCCCCACCGAAGCCCAGCTCGCCCCCGTCGTCGTGCAGGGCCGCGCGATGCCGATTGCTGGCGTCGGCGGTTGGGGCGACATTGCCTTGTCGCGCACACCATTGCAGGCGACGGTGATCGACACCGAACTCGCCCGCGACCGCGGTGCGCAGCGCCTGTCCGACCTGAACGGGTTCGACGCCGCGATCAGCGACGCCTACAACACCGAGGGCTACTGGGACTACCTGACGGTGCGCGGCTTCGTCCTCGACAACCGCTTCAACTACCGGCGCGACGGCCTCCCGATCAACGCCGAGACCTCGATCGCGCTGGACAACAAGGCGCAGATCGAGGTGCTCAAGGGCACCAGCGGGATGCAGGCCGGCACCAGTGCGCCCGGCGGCCTGGTCAACTTCGTCGTCAAGCGGCCGACCGACGTGCCGCTGCGGCGCGCCTCGCTCGAATGGCGCGAGGCCGGCAGCGTCAGCGGCGCGGCCGACATCGGCCAGCGCTTCGGTGCGGGGGAGGCGTTGGGCGTGCGGGTCAACGTCGCGGCAGCGAAGCTGGACCCAAGGGTGCGGCACGCCGAAGGCGAGCGCCACCTGCTGGCCGTGGCGACCGATTGGCGCGTTGGCCCCGACACGCTGCTCGAGGCCGAGATCGAGAGCAGCCGCCGTTCGCAGCCCAGCGTCCCGGGCTTCAGCCTGCTCGGCGACGAGGTGCCCTCACCCGGCGACCCGCGCATCAACCTCAACAACCAGGCCTGGGCGCAGCCGGTGGTGCTGCAAGGCACGACGGCGTCGCTGCGCTGGCAGCAGAAGCTGGCGCAGGGCTGGAAGTTCGTCGCCCATGCCGCAACGCAGCGCCTGACCAGCGACGACCGCATCGCCTTCCCGTTCGGCTGCTTCGACCCGCAGCCGGCGCCGGACGGCACCTACTACCCGGACCGCTACTGCCCCAACGGCGACTTCGACCTCTACGACTTTCGCAGCGACAACGAGCGCCGCCGCACCAATGCGCTCGACCTGACGCTGTCGGGCACGCTGCGCAGTGGCACGGTCGAACATGCGCTGTCGCTCGGCGTGCTGCACAGCCGAGTGACGAATCGCTTCGGGCGGCAGACCTTCGCTTTCAGCGGCACGGGCAACGTCGACGGCAGCATCCGCGACCTGCCGGCCAACCCCGCGCCCAACGACGAGAACACCAACCGCGACGAACGCTCCACCGAACTGAGCCTGCGCGATGCCATTGCCTTCGGCGATCGCAACACACTGTGGCTCGGCGTGCGCCACACGCGGCTGCAGCGCGAGAGCTTCCGCACCGATCCGCAGGACCGGCGCGAGACGGACTACCAGCAGTCGTTCACGACCCCTTTCGTCGCGGCCAGCCACGCCTTCGCGGCGGACCAACTGGTCTATGCCAGCTGGGGGCGCGGGGTCGAGTCCGCCGTGGCACCAAACCGCGACCGCTACACCAACGCCGGAGAGGCTTTCACACTCACCAGTCGCCAGGCGGAACTTGGCCTGAAGGGGCGCACGGACGCCCTCGAGTGGACACTCGCCGCCTTCGACATCGAGCGCCCGCGGTTCGCCGACATCGGCGCCTGCAGCACGGTGGGAACCTGCACCTTCCAGCGCGACGGAACGCAGCGCCACCGCGGCGTGGAGGCTCAAGGGGAGTGGCGCAGCACAGCCTGGACCCTGCGCGCCGGCGCCCAATGGCTGCGCGCGCGGATCGACAGCGCGTCGGATTCGCGGCTCAACGGCAAGCAGCCGACCAATGTGCCTGCCCGCACGCTGAAATTGCAGGCCGACCACCACCTGGCCGCGCTGCCCGGCCTGACGCTGCAAGGCGGCCTTGCGACCGAGAGCCGCCGCATGGTGCTGCCGGACAACAGCGCGCGGATTGGCGGCTGGGCGCGCATCGACCTCGGTGCGCGCTACGACACCCGCATGGGCGGCAGTGCAGTCACCTGGCGCGCCGGCATCGACAACGTCGCCGACCGCCGCGCCTGGCGCGAGTCGCCCTACCAGTTCGCACATGCGTACTTGTTCCCACTGGCGCCACGCACCGTCCGCCTGTCGGTCCAGGCCGACCTGTAGGGAGCTCGCAAAAGCTGGGTATAATGCAAGGCTGTTCCTCGATAGCTCAGTCGGTAGAGCGCCGGACTGTTAATCCGTAGGTCCCTGGTTCGAGCCCAGGTCGGGGAGCCAAAATTAGCTAGTGGTAGCAAGCACTTAGCCCAACCCTCACCGGTTGGGCTTTTTGCTTTTGGGGCCAATGTCAGCGGCTTCTCAGCGTGCTGGCAAGGTCGCTGGCGCACGCCTCAACGTTCAAGACAGCACCTGCGCCAGGCGGGTGCCGAATGCAGGTTCCCCGCTGGAGTGGCGGTGCCCGCTGGTGCACATCTGTCGCCTGTCGCACCCGAACGCGGTGACGCACGCTGAAAGCGACTACGTGTCACGAAGGCACCGTCACGCCGCTCAGTCGTCGCACTCCACGTACTCGCCCGAATCCAGCTTCCGGCCGAAGAACAGGCGCAGGTTCGGCGTCAGCCCGCCATGAAGCGCCACCGCAGCATCACGCAGGGTCTTGGCCGCCACGTCGATCTGCTCGGCGTGCGCCGCCACGCTCGGCCTGATGCCACCCATCGAGGCCAGCCGCTGCGCGAGCGCCTGCGCGTCAATCGCGGCTTGTTCAACGTCGTTGGCGAGGATGACGCGGCGGTCCATGTGTGGTCACCTGTTGCGCGGCGGTGTGCTCGACCGACCCTTCGACGCGCCCGTGCGGCCCATGCCACGGGAGGTGCGAGAGGCACCCGGCTGGGGCACACCCGTCAGCGCCTCACGCCGCCGTGCCTCGTGCGCCTGCTGGGTGGCTTCGCGCCAGCGCTTGGCTTCGTCTTCGGTCATCTTCATGTTCACCTCGTGATGCTTGGCAGCGGAGGACGCTTCGGACGCGCTTCCTGGGGTCGGCTCGGGTCGGGCGTGTGGTAATCGATGCCCTCGCGCAGCACGTCCAGCGGTTCGCCTACAGGCCGCAACGGCGCACCCCGATCCCGCGTGTCCTCCGAAGCGGCTGACCACGCAGCAGCCTGCGTCCGCACCGCGATGGCCTCCCACTCGTCGCAGCCAAGGATGCGGGGGATCAGCAGCACGCCCAAGCGCGAACCGCAGTCCTCATTGCCGAGCAGCGAGGACTCGACCGCTGCGAGTCGCTTCAGCGTGGTGGCGGTGGGAACGCGTCGGCTCACTGGAACCTCGGCAGCGGGCCTTCGAACGCGCACAGCTCCGCCAGCATCCCCAGCGCTTGCACCCGGCGCATCGGGTCGCGCTCGTGGTCCGCGTCGTGCCACAGGGCGCGCTTGACGTTGAACCGTGAGTCCGCCTGCTGCGGGTCCGCTGGCGGCGGTGTGGTCATGCAGCGCACGAGCACCTGATGCTGGAGCCCGCGCGTCAGCTTCATCTCGCGCACCACGTCTATCACCCTCGCCCAAAGCGCGCGGCAGTCCTCGCCCGGTGCTCTGACCACACTCGTGCGCGACGCAGGGAAGTTGTCGTCGCCATGCGCGGTGCAGTGCACCCACAGCGGCGGACCGTCTTCGTCGCCCACGATCACCGTGTAGATCATGATGCAGTCATTGCTCGCCATCTTGACGAGGGTGGAGGCGCGTGTGGTGGTCATACGGGTTGTCCTGTCTGAAGCACGCCGCCGCGAGCGCCGGTGTGCTGTGCTTCTCTCGTGGTCTGCTCCAGCAGTTCGATGCGCGCGGCAAGTTCGTCGGTCTGCCTCAGCCCTGCGAACGAGGACAGGCACTCGACCAGGAGCTTCCCGGTCTCGGGGTCCAGTTCACCCGCTGCCACCGCCACGAGCACCTGTTGCGCTTGCGCGGTGAGCGGGCCGGTCGGGTCCAGCGCGAACTGCACCCGCTCCGCGCGCGGACGCACGGGAGGCTGGATGCGCTCCAGCACCAGCTTCGCCGCCTGCATGTCTCCATCCTTGGCCGCGTCGATGACCGCCTTGGTCACGTCCTCGGCTGCGGCATCGAGCGCGATAGCAACTCGGGTCTTCTTGTTCAGCGTGCCGGGCTTCTTCCCAGACGGGTTGCCTGACTGGCCTCGTTGGAACGTCATTCAGCTTGTACCTTGCAGCGTGGATGCAGCGGGTCAGCCGAACGACGCAGCGGCCTTCGCGTCGCGCAGGCGCTTCACGGTGTCCCAGCGCGTGCCCATCGCTTGCTCCATTTGGAGCACGAACTGCGCGCCCGCGCGTTCGAGGTGTGCCGTCGCCCTCTTCATCAGTTCGATGCGGGCAGGCAGTTCGGGGCGACGCTTGCGGTTGAACTGCTGGACGAACAGGTCGCTCTGCTCCTGGGTGAGCCCGCTGAGGTACGGCTTGCCGCGCAGGACAGCGGCCAGCGATTCCGTGTCACCCGCGTCGATCAGCGAGTTGATGAACTTGCTGCGCTCCGCCACGTTGGGCAGCGAACGACAGTGCGCGCGAATCTCGCCTGCCATCGCGGTCAGGTGACCGGCGCTGGGGTCGATGCCCGTGCGCAATTCGGCCTCCGCCACCTTGATGCGCCCACCGAGCACCTTCAGTGCCGCGTCCACCTTCATGGTGGCGGGAGGAGACAGCTTGTCAGCGTAGGCGCCCACGGCCACCACAGCCGCGCTCTCGTTCATGGTCGGGTCCAGCTTGCTCTTCTCGCGCGCGTCAATCACGGTCCTGAGCACGCCCTGCATGGCTTCGAGCGCACCCACAGCTTCGGCCACGTGCGTGCCGTGTTCCTCGTAGCCGTCGAGCTTGCTGATGGACTCCGGCGCGAACGAGAGCGGTGGGCGCGTCAGCGGCTCCAGCGTGCGCAGCCGTGGCTCGTATCGCTGCGGGTGCCCAAAGGGGCGCGAGCTGAGCGCTACGTCAATGGGTGCAGCGCCTGCGCGTGCGATTGCCTGCTGCTCGCCCGTGGTCAGCGGGCGCTCGGGTTCCTCGGTGAGGCTGTCGTGCTCGTCGTCGGAGGTGGCAGTGGACTCGGTGGCAGTGGACATGGTCGGTTGCTCCATGCAAACGGATGCGTTTGCTGTGCGTAGCTGGTAAACAGCTGGCACGGTACGGCTCAACCGGGTTCGAGCACAACGACCACATAGGGGCGCGCGCCCCATCGGCCTAAGGATTCAATGTCCGCCCAACCCAACAGATTGTCCCGACTGGGCGTGAACCGGCGACATCCCACTCGTGACTTACCATTAAGGTGCAACTCGGCGCTAGCATGGTTGCACCACACACAACAACGAGGTCTTCTGTGCCCATCTACGCTGTCTGGAACAACAAGGGCGGTGTCGGCAAGAGCTATCTGACCTTTCAGATCGCCGCTGAGTACGCTCGCGTCCACCCCGAGAAGAAAGTCCTTGTTGTTGACCTGTGCCCACAGGCCAACTCATCCTCAATGCTTCTTGGGGGCATGCAGCTAGGCGAAGCGAACCTCAACCGCATACATCTAGGTCAGCCTCGGCTAACCATCTCTGGGTACATCGAAGATCGCATCTTCAGCCCGTACGTGAACCCACGGACAGGATCACGGTACGCTCTACCTATCCACGACTACAACTATCCGATCCCCCGGAACCTCTTCCTTGTTGTCGGCGACGAACAGCTTGAGATTCAGGCCTCGCGAGTGAGCGCAGCCACTGCTCCCGGTCCGCAAGACGCGTGGAGGATCGTTCACACATGGATCAGTGATCTCATACAGGACGTGGTATCAGCCTGGAACGGACAAGACCACACAGTATTCATCGACTGCAACCCTAGCTTCTCGATCTATACAGAACTCGCTCTATCCGCTTCGGACCGGTTGATCGTCCCCTTCTCGGCCGATGGCTCGTCCAAGCGCGCTGTGCGAGCCGTGCTCGCATTGATCTACGGCGTTACGCGTCAGCCTGGCCAGCAGCAGTCGGAGTTCTACCTCAACTCCCAGCGCTTCCGCATGTCGTCTCCCACTCTCTACATGTATGTCGGCAATAGATTGACGCAGTACAACCAAACGTCAGGAGCGGCATTCAAGAGCGTTGTGAACGAGATCGGGGAGGAAATCTTCGCCGTCTGGCAAGCGAACCCAGGACTCTTTTGCGTTCATCCCGCAGGGGCGCCGGTTCCAACGTCGAAGCGTCCGTTCAAAGCGATGTTTCAGTATGAAGTGAACGATGCGAACTCCGCCTCCGTGGTCTCTGGAACTCTTGGTGTGCCCATCTCGGCGCTCGTTTCTGGAAGGCGGATGGTCCTTGGCAAGGAGGTCATGGTGAACCAGTCACAATTGGACAAGCAAGTCCCGAACATCCGCTCTCTTGTTGCAGCGATCGAGTAGGTCCACGAGTCTGTCGGGCACTTAGCTTCCTCCGAACATGTCGCACTCACAACAAGTGGAAGTGTCGGCCGGCGCCGTTCGCAAGCTCTGGGAGAAGCATGGCATCAAGGCGCCGCTTCGCTTTGTGGCCTTCTGCCTCAGCCTGCTGCCGATTCCTGTGATCGCGCCTGCTGCACAGGCGCTCGACCGCCATCTGTCGGACAAGGCGTTCGATGGCGAGTTGGGCAAGGTCTGGGCGCGAATCGAGGCGCTGAACGACGCCGCGTCCAAAGTGGAGACACTTGAAGACGCGATTGCGGAGATAGCCAAGACGGTGAGCACCCACGGTGAACTGGAGAGCGACGTGCGCTCTCTGATCCGCCGAATGGGCACGCACCAGAAGGAGTTCCTCGCAATCGCCGAGGACGGGGGCTACCAGCAGTTCGTCAACTCTCTCGTGATGGCAGAGTCGGCGTACTTCATAGCGAAGTCGGGCAGCACAAGCACACTCGAGAACACGACTGTGAGTGCCGATCGGACGGTTCTGCACACGACCGGAGGAAGCAAGAACTTTGTGGACGGCACGACGTTCCAAGGTATTGGCGGATCGGTTTCGATGCATGGCATGCGAACCGAGGGTCAAGTCACTGTGAGCGGAAGCGGCGTCGGGCTGGGTCCCGGATCGGCACTCGTCTTCGGTGGCAATCCGTTCATCGTGAATGGCACGTGCCCCTTCTGCAGCGCGAAACTCGAAGTCGATCGCCGCAGGCTGGCAGGGTTCGCCCAAGTCACATGCCCGACGTGCATGCGGAGCATGCCGTTCCATCTGCCGCCACAGTAGACCGCCGACCTGCTCCCATCCGGCCGACAACTCGGCCTCTTGCGCGCCTCCGCGCAGGTGCGGCAGCAGGACTTCTAGAACGCCTGCCCTTGGGGGTGTATGGGGGTGTATGGGGGTGTAGCGGGGGGGCAGTTCACCCAACCGTATACCTTGGGAGTGAACCCTACGCGAGATGAGCCCCCCCTACACCCGGCTACACCCCCATACACCTCTCCGATCAAAGGTCCTGCCTGCGCAACTCCGCGAGCACGGTGTCGAGGCTGGCGTGTGCCCACCGGTCGGCGTTCCTCACGATCCACACAGAAACGGGCGTGCTGGTCTTGCCGGCGAGCCTCACCTTGCCTGCGCCGTTGCCCTTCCATCGAACGATACCGGCCTGCTCGGCGCGGTACTTCAGCCTTCCATCTTGCCTGTCCTGATCGTAGAGCTGCTGCGCAAGTTCGGTGCCGGTAATCACGTCGCGCGGCCATGTGCGCACAAGTTCAAGCGCGCGGTCGTCTGCCTCGCTACGCACCGACTCGATGACCGCCTGCTTGGCCTCGTTCATCACAGGCCGCGCGCCTGGGTTGAAGGCCTGCAAGTCGCGCTGCCGAAGCCACTCACGCACCGAAGCGATGAACAGCGGGGCATCCAGCAGCGCGTAAAGGCTGGCGTAGTAGCCCTCGTCCTGCATCGGGTCGCCGTTCCGCACCACGTTCCAGCGCCGGTCGTTGTCGCCAATGGGAATCGCGCTCACGTAGTTGCTGAAGATCAACCAGCGGCAGCAGTTGTGCTCGACATGCTCGAAGCCGTATTTCGGGTTGATGTGCCGCTCAGTCGCGGTCACCATCGACTTGAACTTCTCAGAGTTCCGCGTGGCGGTCCCGTGGTGGCCTTCGTTCGCCTCGTCAATCACGGCCAGGAGCCTGCGCGAGAGCCGCCCGTTGAAGCCGCTCGACAGCGTCTGATTCAAGTCGAAGTCCAGCGCGACGTGTCCCTTCCAGACGTGGGCGAGGACCGCTGCCATCCAGTTTCGCCCGACGCCCTGCTTCGGGGCGACCATCAGGTACCCGCTATGCGGCAGCACGCCAGGTTGCTGCTCGATGTGTGCGAGCCAGTCCAAGAACCGACTGCACTCGGCCTGCATCGGTACGAGAAACTCGACGTGCTTCACGAAGGGCTGTGCGCGCACCTGCCAGTCGGGAGGTGCGGCATGTGGTCGTGGTCGCCACAAGTTCAATGCATGGTTGCCGAAGGGGTCGGCGCAGAAAGGCCCGTGTCGCGGATCGAACGTCAGCGTGTCAGCGCGCAGGCGGTTCGGCCGCTTCAGCCAAAGCTCTATCGACGGCCGCGCGGCGATCTTCTTTTCGCCCTTGGCGTCTTCCTCTTCGATCTCAGTGAAGCTCGCAGCGAAGTCATTGCGCATGTCGGCCAACGGAGCATTGGCAGTCGGGCGGTCTAGGAACGCAACGAATGACTTGGCGCGAATGAAGACCAGTTGCTTCTCCATGTCGCCAACCGTCAGCACCGGCATGGGCGTTGGCTCTAGCGTCCCGTCGCCAACCCTCTTGATGCGCTCCCACCGTTCAATCTTCACGCGCGCAAGCGCTTCCGCTTCAGCAGCCATGCGCGAGCGGATGCGCCTCAAGGTGTAGTCGAGATACCTGTCGTCCTTGGTCGCCTTGGTGTGCGCACAAGGCGCGAACTGACGCAGGGCCTGCGAGTCCACCGACAGCCGCGCCTCGACCCACTTCCAGCCTTCCTCGCGCACCGTGCCTGCTAGCGTCTTCAGCTTCTCGGTCGCCAGCCGCTCCAGCAGCGCAGGATCCGACAGGAAGCGGCTCTGCTCGTCGTCGAACAGGTCACGCCGCACGACACCACCCGCGGCCTCGTATGCCTCAATGCCGACGAAGCGCACCAGCGCGCTGCCCGCAGCCTCGACCTCGCCGACCGTCAGCCGCCGCCGCAGCGCGGCCGGCGTCTTCTCCCACGGCTGCGCGTCGAACCAGGTGCGCTCCTGCACCGCGTGGTCGTCGCTGAGCGTGAGCGCCATCAGCTGGTCCAGATTGATGCCGTCCTCTCGGTATAGCGCCAGCAACTCCGGCGACAGCGCCGACAGCTTCAACCGCCGCTGCACCGTGAGCACCGACACCCCGAAGCGCGCCGCCACGTCCTCGACGCCCTTGCCTTCGTCGACCAGCGCCTTGAAGGCCTCGAACTCGTCGGCGGGGTGCATGGCCTCGCGCCCACTGTTCTCGGCGAGGCTGACCTCCAGCGCCCGCTCGGGCGCCACCAGTTCGCACAGTACCTCGTGCTCCTTCGGCAAGCGCCCGCGCTGCTGCAACAGCAGCATAGCGCGCCGCCGCCGCTCACCGGCCGCGACCGCGAACTTCAGCTTGCGCGACTTGCCCCGGCCGACCTCCTGCTCGGTGACCACCAGGTTGTGCAGCAGCCCCTGCGCCTCGATCAGTGCCGCCAGTTCCTCGACCTGTCCGACCGAATGGCCCCGGACATTGAACCGCGACGGCACCAGGCTAGCCAGCGGCACCGAGAGCAACTCCTTCGTGTGTTCCATGATGATGAACTCCATAGGTTGATGACACTCCGCGACCGTCTCCTGACAACGCATCACGGCGGCACGCCGGGCCAGGGAAAGGCCCAGGTTTTGAACGGCACGGCAACGTTTCGTAAACGGCGCCGTGCCCACTCGCTGCTTTCAAGATCGACTTGCATCAAGACCCCGTCCTCCTTCCCGACCTGAAAACCGCCTGCCCTGTTTTCCGAGGGAGCCGGATTGGCTGTTGATCCCTCGGCGTTGGGTTGAGCGGACTGCTGCCCCGCATTCGTCGGTCGCCGTGCGACACCGACAGCGCCGCGAACAAGCGCGGGCGTAAGGGCACCGTGGAATAGCTGGGAGGGGACCGCCGCAGGCGGGAGGGCACCGGCCTATGTCCCCCTCGCAATTCGACGGGGGCGCGCGGGGGGAGCGCGGGGGGACGACTGGCGCACGGGCTGCCCCCTCCCACGGGCGGCGCAGCGTCGCGGCCGATGTGCCAGCTCGCCTGGCGCAGCGGTTGCAGCGCAGCCGACCGAACGATCACGAGCAGCGGCGGCTCTGCGGCCGACGTGCCACAAAGCGAAGCGACTGGCGCGGCGGTCGAGCCGCTGTGAGCATTTCAATGAACCCGGTCTTCAGCGGCCCGGCTCCGGGTTTGGCGGGTGCCCGGGGTGGCGATCTGGCCGGCGCCGCACCGAGCGGAGCGCAGCGCAGCGACCTGCAAGCCGGACAGTTCGCCAAGCAGGCCTCGTTCA
>NZ_CALRZC010000155.1:0-20483 GCF_943372545.1 Variovorax sp. YR752
AGGAGCGCGCCGGGCTGGAGCTGACCAGCACGCTGGGCGCCTACCCGATCGATCTCGACGGCGACGGCCGGCTCGATCTCGCCGTGCTGCGTGTCGGCGAGACGCTGCTGATGCGCGGACTCGGCGACTGCAGGTTCGAGCGCGCCAACGAGCGCTGGGGCTTCCAGGGCGGCAACCAGTGGGTCACCGCCTTCGCGGCGGCGTGGCTGGGCCAGGACGCTCGGCCGACGCTGGCGATCGGCACCTACATCGACCGTGCGCGCCAGGACTTCCCCTGGGGCAGTTGCACCGACAACCAGCTCGTGCGGCCTGCGGCCGGCGAGGCGCTGAAGTTCGAGGCGCCGCTGCCGCTGAAGCCTGCCTACTGCTCGCTGGGCATGATGTTCACCGACTGGGATCGCAGCGGAACGCCATCGCTGCGCATCACCAACGACCGCGAGTACTACAAGGGCGGGCAGGAGCAGCTCTGGCATGTCGCGTCCGGCGCCGCGCCGCGCCTCTTCACGGCGGCCGAGGGCTGGAAGCCGTTGCAGATCTGGGGCATGGGCATCGCCAGCGCCGACCTCGACGGCAGCGGCTTTCCGTCCTACTACCTCACCAGCATGGCCGACAACAAGCTGCAGGTGCTGACCGCCGGTGCGTCGCGGCCCGAGTACCGCGACATCGCGTTCGCCAAGGGCGTCACCGCGCACCGCCCTTTCGCCGGTGGCGACGTGCACCCGTCGACCGCCTGGCATGCGCAGTTCGCCGACGTCAACAACGACGGCCTGCACGACCTCTTCGTCGTCAAGGGCAACGTCGGCAACATGCCGGACTTCGCGCTGCTCGACCCGAGCAACCTGCTGCTCGGCACGCCCGAGGGCCGCTACGTCGAGGCGGCGGGAGACAGCGGCCTGCTCAACTACCAGCGCGGCCGCGGCGGGCTGCTGGTCGACCTGAACAGCGACGGCCTGCTCGACGTGGTGATCGTCAACCGCTGGGAACGTGCGAAGCTGTGGCGCAACGTCGGCGCCGGCACGGCCGCGGCACCGAAGCCGATCGGCCACTGGCTGCAGCTGCGGCTGCGCCAGGACGGCGGCAACCGCGACGCGATCGGCGCCTGGCTGGAGGTCGAGGCCGGCGGGCGGATGCAGCGGCGGGAGCAGCTGGTCGGTGGCGGGCATGTCAGCGGCACGGTCGGTTTCCTGCACGTCGGGCTGGGCGAGGCGACCAAAGCGCGTGTGCGCGTGCTGTGGCCGGGGGCGAAGCCGCGGGATGCGGCACTGACCAGCCCCTGGTTCGAGGTCGCGGCTGACACGCACTACCTGCTCGATCGGCAGAGGGGGCTGGTGCCATGGCAACCCTGAAAGCCGCACTGCTCTCGCTGCTCGCGCTGGTCGGAACGGCACAGGCGCAGGTACAACAGACGATCGTTCCCGACGCCTCGCGCTACAGCGCCGCCGTGGCCACCGAGTGGTTTCGCGTCGTGCTGCCGGCGATCCAGCAGACGCCGGGGCAGTCGCCACCGGCGGCGGCACGCACGCTGGCCTACCTCGGCCTCGGTCTGTACGAATCGATCGTCGCCGGCACGCCGGGACGACGCAGCTTTGCCGGGCAGCTCGCCGAACTCGAATCGCTGCCCGCCGCACAGCCCGACGAGGTGCTGCACTGGCCGACGGTGGCCAACGCGACCATGGCCGCGCTGACGCAGATGCTGCTGCCCAACGCGCCACCCGACTGGAAGGCGCGCTTCGAGGCGCTGGAGCGCAACATGCCGGTGGCGCAGGCAGCCGACTTCGACCCGGCGCAGCGCACGCCCGAGGTCATCATCCGCTCCGAGACGCACGGCAAGCTGCTGGCGATGGCGCTGATGACCTGGGCGCGCACCGACGGTGGCCACGATGCGAGCGGAGCGCGGCGCATGCGACTGGATGCGGCCTACGTCTCACCCAGCGGCCCCGGCGCCTGGGTGCCGACGCCGCCGCGCTTCGCCCGCCCGCTGCTGCCGAACTGGGGTGACAACCGGCTCTTCATGTCAGCCGCGCTGCAGCGCTGTGCGCCGCCCGGGCCGCCGCCCTACGACGAGACACCGGGCTCCGCCTTCCACCGCGAGGCCGACGAAGTGCGACGCGCCGGCGTGCAGCCCACCGAGGAGCAACGCCGCGTGGCGCTGTACTGGGCCGACGATCCGGGCAAGACGCCGACACCCGCCGGCCACTGGGCCTGGATCCTCACCGACCTGCTGCGCGACCGCAAGGCCAGGCTCCCCGAGGCGGCCGAACAGTACGCGCGTTTGACGATGGCGATGTCCGACGCCTTCGTCGCGACCTGGAAGCTGAAGTACCAGCTCAACCTGCTGCGCCCGGTCACCTACATCCAGCTCGCCTTCGACGCCAACTGGGTGCCGCCGCTGATGGAGACGCCGCCCTTCCCCGAGTACCCCTCGGGCCACTCGGTGCAGTCGGGTTCGGCGGCGGCGGTGCTCGAGTCTTTCTACGGCAAGGACACGGCCTTCGAGGACCGCGCGCACAACGACCGCGGCTGGGGCCCGCAGCGCTTCAGGAGCTTTGCTGCCGCAGCCGATCAGGCCGCGGCCTCGCGGATGTATGCCGGCATCCATTTCCGCAGCGCCATCGAGCACGGCACGACGATGGGCCGCTGCATCGGCGCGCAGGCGCTCGGGTTGTCCACCCGTGGCACACCTTGACACCCCGCCCTACACTGCAGCGATGATCGGTAGCGCACCCGCACCGCTCGCTGCACCGAGGCCTGCCGGCCCGGGCGATGCGACGGTGCGCCACCTGCGCCAGGTGCTGCTGTGGCCGCTGCGGCTGCTGCCGCGAGCGCGCGGCGCCGGTGACAACGCCCCGCCCTGGCAGCACCTGCGCGACATGGCCGATCGTTCGCCCTGGCGCGAGGTGGTCGACGAGTTCACTGGCGACAGAGAAGGCTTCCACGAGCGCCACTACAACGAGTTCGTCTCCTTCCTGCCAGTGGTGCAGCGCTTCCTGTTCGGCGAGGGGCGCGCCGGCCGCGACAGCGAGCGCGACGACAGCGGTGCGCCGATGCGCGTGTTCCGCCGCAACGACATCGCCGCGGTGCGCGTGACGCCGCGGCCCGGCGATGCGCCGGTGCGGCTGGACATCGTGCACGTCGACCTGTACTTCTTCTTCGATGTCGACGTGGTGATGCTCAACGTCGAGGTCGCGGCCAACGACATGCCGCTGGCACTCGCGCAGGAGGTGCTGTACCGCTTCGGCCGCGCCTACCCGGCCGGCTGGGACGCGCAGGGCCGCGCGCTGAACTGCCTGTCCGCGCTCGAATGGCTGGGCGCCGACGGCAGCGTGCTGGCGCGCTCCGACGCGCAGGACCGCGACGCCTTCCTCGCCCATGTGGCAGAACATCGCGCGCCGCGCGTGGCCTCGCACTGGGCCTTCGTGCTCGCGCCGCTGGTGGCCGACCATGCCGACCACGACGCCGCACTGCGCGTGCGCCAGATCGAGTACTACCGCATGCCGATGATGGCCTACCTGGCGCTGGACGAGCCGCGCAGCCTGGCACGCGGCGACTTCATCCGGCTCGGCCTGGTCACCGGCGCGGCCTCGGCCGACGCCGCCCTGCCCTACGGCGAGCAGCACCTGGCCGACTTCGAGCAGCGTTTCTGCTACGACCGCTTCTGGGCCGACGGCGGCGCGGCGCCGAACACCCGCTACCTGTGCAGCGGCCATGCGCTGGTGGTGGTCGGCCCGGCGCAGTCGCCCTTCTACGGCTGCCGTGACCGTGGCGTGCTGGCGCAGTTCCGCCACCAGCATTTCCTGCTGTTCCTGATCGCGCATTTCCAGAAGGCGGCGCTGCTGATGTTCAGCGACCGGCTGGTCGAGGCGCTGAAGGGCCTGGACGTGCGCCGGCCCGCCAGCGTCAAGCGCTTCAAGCGCGCCATCCGCAGCAGCTTCGAGGGCTTCCTGCGCTTCACGCACCGCTACTGGTTCCACGAGATCTCGGACCAGGCGCAGGTGCGTGCGCTGTTCCAGATGTGCGCCGAGCACCTGAAGCTCGATTCGCTGTACGGCGAGGTCAAGGAGCGCATCCAGGACATGAACGCCTACCTCGACGCCGACAGCCTGCGCCGGCAGGCCAACACCGTCGTGCGCCTGACGGTGGTGACGATCTTCGGCCTGATCGGCACCGTGACCACCGGCTTCCTCGGCATGAACCTGCTGGCCGAAGCGGACGCGCCGATGTCGCAACGGCTGGCGATCTTCGCGCTCGTGTTCGGACTGACGACGGCGTTGACCATCTACACGATGGTCAAGTCCAAGCGGCTGTCGGACTTCCTCGATGCGCTGTCCGACGAGCAGCTGTCGAGCTGGCGCAAGCTGAAGGCGCTGGGCGCGGTGTGGCGCCCGGAGCGCCACGACGACTGACCTTCCACCTCTTCAAGGAGACACGCGATGGCAACCAACATCCAAGGCCCCGGCATCTACCTGGCGCAGTTCGCCGGCGACGTGGCACCGTTCAACTCCTGGCCAGCGATCACGAAGTGGGCGGCCTCGCTGGGCTTCAAGGGCGTGCAGGTGCCCTCGTGGGACGCACGCCTGTTCGACCTGGCGCTGGCCGCCGAGTCGAAGACCTACTGCGACGAGTTCGCCGGCGTCGCCCGCGCCAACGGCATCACCATCACCGAGCTCGGCACCCACCTGCAAGGCCAGCTCGTCGCCGTGCATCCGGCCTACGACGAAGCCTTCGACGCCTTCGCGCCCGCGGCCGTGAAGGGCAAGCCGGCCGAGCGGCAGCGCTGGGCCGTGCAGCAGATGCTGCTGTCGGCGAAGGCCTCGAAGAACCTCGGGCTCACGTCGAACGTCAGCTTCCCCGGCGCGCTGGCCTGGCCCTACCTGTACCCGTGGCCGCAGCGGCCGGCCGGCCTGGTCGAGACCGCCTTCGACGAACTCGCCAAGCGCTGGCGGCCGATCTTCGACGCCTTCGAGGACGCCGGCTGCCATGTCTGCTTCGAACTGCACCCGGGCGAGGACCTGTTCGACGGCGTCACCTTCGAGATGTTCCTGGAGCGCGTGGACAACCACCCGCGCTGCTGCATCAACTACGACCCCTCGCACTTCGTGCTGCAGCAGCTCGACTACCTGGCCTTCATCGACATCTATCACTCGCGCATCAAGGCGCTGCACATCAAGGACGCCGAGTTCCGGCCCGATGGCCGCCAGGGCGTTTACTCGGGCTACCAGCCCTGGGTCAATCGCGCCGGGCGCTTCCGCTCGCTGGGCGACGGGCAGGTCGACTTCAAGGCGATCTTCTCGAAGATGGCGCAGTACGGCTACGAAGGCTGGGCGGTGCTCGAGTGGGAGTGCTGCCTCAAGCACCCCGAGCAGGGCGCGGCCGAGGGCGCGCCCTTCATCCGCAACCACATCATCCGCGTGACGGAGAAGGCCTTCGACGACTTCGCCGGCGCCGCGCACGACGCCGCGCAACTCAAGCGCATGCTCGGACTCTGAGGATCACACGATGGCCATCGAAGGCAGCAAGAAGAACAGCGGTGCGCTGATGCCCGCGCGCATCCGCCTGGGCATGGTGGGCGGTGGCGAAGGCGCATTCATCGGTGCGGTGCACCGCATCGCGGCGCGGCTGGACGACCACTATCAGTTCGTCGCCGGCGCACTGTCGGCCACGCCGGAGAAGGCACGGCGCTCGGGGCTGGCCATCGGCCTCGCGCCGGAGCGCATCTACAGCGACTACGAGGCGATGGCCAAGGCCGAGGCCGCGCGGCCCGACGGCATCGAGGCGGTGGCCATCGTCACGCCCAACCACCTGCACGCGCCGGTGGCCGAGGCCTTCCTGAAGGCCGGCATCCACGTCATCTGCGACAAGCCGGTGACCACGACCAGCAAGGACGCGAAGAAGCTGCTCGCGCTGGCCACGAAGAAGAAGCGGGTCTTCGCCGTCACCCACAACTACACCGGCTACCCGATGGTGCGCCACGCGCGGCAGATGGTGCGCGAGGGTGCGCTGGGCGAGATCCGCGTCGTGCAGGTCGAGTACCCGCAGGACTGGCTGACCGAGAAGCTGGAAGCCACCGGCCAGAAGCAGGCCGAGTGGCGCGCCGACCCGAAGCGCAACGGCATCGGCGGCGCGATCGCCGACATCGGCACCCATGCGCACAACCTCGCCGCCTACATCACCGGGCTGCAGATCAGCCAGCTGTGCGCCGAGCTGAGCAGCTTCGTGAAGGGTCGCAAGCTCGACGACAACGCGCAGGTGATGCTGCGCTACGCCAACGGTGCCCGTGGCCTGCTGTGGGCCAGCCAGGTGGCGCCGGGCAATGAGAACAACCTGCGCATCCGCGTCTACGGCAGCAAGGGTGGCATCGAGTGGAAACAGGAGCATCCGAACCAGCTGCACTGGTCGCCGTTCGGGCAGCCGACGCAGGTGATCTCGCGCGCCACCGGCGCGGCCAATGCCAGCGCGGCGCGGGTCACCCGCATCCCGTCCGGCCACCCCGAGGGCTACCTCGAAGGCTTCGCGACGATCTACAGCGAGATCGCGCAGGCCATCCGCGCGGCGCGCAAGGGTGGTGCGAAGGCCGCGAAGCCGGATCCGGCCGCGCACTTCCCGACGCTGCGCGACGGCATCGATGGCGTCGCCTTCATCGAGGCCGTCGTCGCCTCCTCGGCCAAGGGCGGCCGCTGGGTGCGCTTCAAGCCCTGAATCAGCCTGTCCACCGAGCGCGGCTTCGCCCGCGCTTTCTTCGATGTCCGATGAAAACGTTGCCACGATCATGACCACTGCGACGATCCACAACCCGGTGCTGCCGGGCTTCCATCCCGACCCGTCCATCCTGCGTGTCGGCGAGGACTTCTACCTCGCCACCTCGACCTTCGAGTGGTGGCCCGGCGTGCGCCTGCACCACTCGCGCGACCTGGTGCACTGGCGGCCGATCGGCTACGCGCTGACGCGCACCAGCCAGCTCGAGATGCGCGGCAACCCCGATTCCGGCGGCATCTGGGCACCCTGCCTGAGCTGGCACGACGGGCTGTTCCACCTGATCTACACCAACGTGCGCAGCATGCTCGGTGCGCACAAGGACACGCACAACTACCTGGTCACCGCGCCGCGCATCGACGGCCCCTGGTCGGAGCCGGTCTACCTGAACAGCAGCGGCTTCGACCCTTCGCTGTTCCACGACGACGACGGGCGCAGCTGGCTGCTCAACATGCAGTGGGACCATCGCCCCGGCCACCATCCGTTCTGCGGCATCCTGCTGCAGGAGTACGACCGAAGCGCGCAGCGGCTGGTCGGCACGGTGCACCGCATCTTCCTCGGCACCTCGCTCGCGGTGACCGAAGGCCCGCACCTCTACAAGCACGACGGCTGGTACTACCTGCTGACCGCCGAGGGCGGCACCTTCTACGAGCACGCGGCAACGCTGGCGCGTTCGCGCTCGATCACCGGCCCCTACGAACTCAGCCCGCACCATCCGCTGCTGACGGCACACGGCAGTTCGCCTGCGGGGCTGCAGCGCGCCGGCCACGCCAGCATCGTCGACACCGGACGGGGCGAGTGGTACCTCGCGCACCTGTGCGGGCGGCCCGTCGAGTGGCGGCACGACGCGCCGGCCGAGCCGCCTGCGGTCTACTCGCTCGATGCGCTGCACTGCCCACTGGGCCGCGAGACCGCGCTGCAGAAGCTCGAGTGGACAGACGACGGCTGGTTGCGCCTCGCCCATGGCGACAACCTGCCACGCAGCGCGGTGCCGGCGCCGAAGCTGCCGCCCGCGCCCTTCCCCCCCGAACCCGAGACGGATCACTTCGACTCACCCGTGCTGTCCTCGCACTGGAACACGCTGCGCGCGCCGGCCGGCGACTGGCTGTCGCTGACCGAACGGCCCGGCCACCTGCGCCTGGTCGGACGCGAATCGCTGATGTCCGCCTTCGACCAGAGCCTGGTCGCGCGGCGCCAGCAGGCCTTCGACTGCGAGGCCGAGACCTCGCTCGACTTCGCGCCGGCCGACTTCCAGCAGTGCGCCGGCCTCGTCGCGTACTACAACACGCGCAACCACGCCTACCTGCACGTCACCCACGACGAGGTGCTCGGCGGCCGGGTGCTGCGGCTGATACTCAACAACCGCGGCGCGTCCAGCGAACCGGCGGTGCCGCGGCCCCTGCCCGCCACCGGCACGGTCGGGCTGCGCGTGCGCTTCGAAGGCACGGCGCTGCGCTTCTCCTGGCGGATGGCCGGCGCCGACTGGCAGGACATCGGCCCGGCCATTCCGATGGCGATGCTGTCCGACGAGCACGCCACCCACTTCCACGGCGACAACGTGGCGCACGGCTTCGGCTTCACCGGCAACTACATCGGCCTGGCCTGCCAGTCGCTCGGTGGCGTGCTGGCGGTGGCCGACTTCGATCACTTCCGCTACAGCGAGTGCTGAACACCCTCCGGAAACGAAGAAGGGCCCCGCGGGGCCCCTCGTTCGTCGTGCGTCGGGAATCAGCGCCGCACGCGCTTCTCGATCTGCGACTTCGCGTCGACCAGCGCCTGCTTGATGTCCTTGCCCTTCTCGAGCACGTTCTCGAGCTCGGCATTGACGATCTCCTGCGCCACCGGATCCTGGCGATGCACGGCGGTCGCCGGGATCTTGTTGGCAGAGACCTTCCACAGCTGGCGCGCCTTCTGCTCGCCGAGGAAGGCGATCGGCTGGTCGACGAAGGCGTCGTCCTGCGCGGCCACCAGCGACGGGAAGGCGTCGAGCGCACGGAAGGCGCGCAACTGCTGCTCCTTGTCCAGCGTCATGAACTTGATGAACTCCCAGGCCAGCTTCTTGTTCTCGGCCTTCTTCGGGATCGCATAGAACGAGCCGCCCCAGGACGCGAACGCACCGGCCGGCAGCTGCGCCGAGCGCCAGTTGCCCTTGGTGTCCGGCGCCAGCCAGCTGGCCAGGTGGCCGCCCAGCCAGGCGCCCATCATCTGCGTGGCGATGCGGTCGCGCTTGAAGCCCTCGCCCCACTCGGGCGACCACGCTGCGGTCTTGGCGTCGATGCCCGAGACACGCGCCGCCTTGGCCAGTTCGAAGGCCTTCTGGAAGCGCGGCGAGTCGACCAGCACCTTGCCGCCCTTGTCGAAGTAGATGCCCTCGCCGTCCTTCAGGCCGGAGCGGATGTAGATGTCCTTCAGGTCGACCGCACTGGCGATCATGTAGGCACCGGTGGCGGCCTTGACCTTCTTGCCCGCGTCGACGAAGCCGTCCCACGACTTGGTCAGGTCAGCCTCGCTGACGCCGGCCTTGTCGAGCAGGTCCTTGCGATAGAACAGCGCGCCGGGGCCGATGTCGGCCGGGATGGCGGCGAGTTTGCCCAGGCCGCTCATCGCCTGCGGATAGGTGAAACGCGCGAACTGCTTCTGGTACTGCATCGCGCTGTATGGCGCCGCGCCGAGGTCCTCCAGACCACCCGACTCGGCGAATCGCCCGATGAAACCGATTTCAACAGCCATCACGTCAGGCAGCTTGGTGCCGGTGGCCAGCGCGGTCGTCATCGCAGTGTGGTGGTCGGGGTAAGCCAAGCTCACCAGTTTGATCTCGACGTCCGGAAACTTCTTCTTGAACTCGGGGATGGCGACCTTCACCGCCTCGTCGAAGCTGGGGAAGGACGCCACCGTCAGCGTCGTTCCGGCCAGCGCCGGGCCGCACGCCCACACACCCAGCAGCAGCGCGCCAGGACCGATCAGTCGCCTCAACATCGTCTCCTCCTCGTTGGTTTGGGACACACGCTGGTGATGCTAGGCACCTTGAAAACGTTGTCAAGCAGGTGAACCCCAGGACCATGCTGCACCCCCTTGAAACCCTGATTGATTTATTTATTGATGGTTCTAACCTGAAGCCATCCGACCTGCCCACCATGTCGACACCGACCACCATCGCCGACATCGCCGCCCGTGCCGGCGTCGGCACGGCCACGGTCGATCGGGTGCTGAACAAACGACCCGGTGTCAACGCCGAGACGATGCAGCGGGTGTTGCAGGTGGTGGCCGAGCTGGGCTCGCCGCCACCGCGCGGCCGGCCGCGCCAGGGCGCCAACTTCCGCTTCGCCTTCGTGTTGCCGGCCGAATCGTCGCCCTTCGTCGAGCTGGTCGACCGGCTCATCGCGCAGATGGCGGGCGAGTTCCGCCACCAGCACATCACCGAAGTGACGCACCGGCTGCCGACCGCCGACGCCAACCAGTTCGCCACCGAGCTCGCGCAGCTCGCCGACTGCGACGCGGTGGCGGTGATGGCGCCCGACCTGCCGCCGGTGAAGCTGGCCATCAACGAGCTGGTACGCACCGGCGTGCACGTGATCACGCTGTTCAGTGACGTGGCCGGCTCGATGCGCGAGACGCACATCGGCGCCGACAACCGCGCCGCCGGCCGCACCGCCGGGCTGCTGCTGGGCCGCATGGCCGGCGGGTCGCGCGACACGCTGCTGCTCAGTTCGCAGGCGACGCGCCTGTCGGCCGAGATCGAGCGCCGCATCGGCTTCGCGCAGGTGGTCGAGGAGCGCTTCCCGAAGCTGAAGGTCGTGCGCACGCCCGACCTGCCGCCCGGCGATGCCGCTGCCAGCCGCGCGATGCTGCGCTTCCTGCGCAGCAAGAGCGTCGACCCGGGCCGCATCGCCGGCATCTACAACGTGGGTTCGGGCAGCGCCGGCGTGGCGCGGGCGCTCGAGAGCCTGGGGCTGACCGGCACGGTCGGCGTGGTCGCGCACGACTTCAGCGACGAACACCGCGCGCTGCTCGGCGCCAGCGGCCTCGCCTACGTGCTGCACCAGGACATCCACTACTGCATCTCCACCGCCGCGCGCGTGCTGCGCGCACTGTGCGAGAACGTGCGCGGGGCACTCAACGTGGTGCAGCCGCGCGTCGAGATCCTGACGGCCGAGAACCTGCACTGAACGGCGGTCGGATGTGTGTGCTCGTGAATCGAACAAACGTTAGGAGACCCTCATGACCTCTTTGCTGAAGAAGCTGCCGGCGCTGTCGACGCTGGCAGTGGCCGCCCTGCTCGGAATGGGCGGCACCGCCGCGCAGGCACAGGACAAGACCATCACGCTGTGCTGGGCCGCCTGGGACCCGGCGAACGCGCTGGTGGAACTGTCGAAGGACTTCACCGCCAAGAGCGGCGTGAAGATGAAGTTCGAGTTCGTGCCCTGGCCGAACTTCGCCGACCGCATGCTCAACGAGCTCAACAGCAAGGGCAAGCTGTGCGACCTGATCATCGGCGACAGCCAGTGGATCGGCGGCTCGGCCGAAAGCGGCCACTACGTCAAGCTGAACGACTTCTTCGCCAAGGAAGGCATCAAGATCACCGACTTCGCGCCGGCCACCGTGACCGGCTACGCCGAGTGGCCCAAGGGCACGCCGAACTACTGGGCGCTGCCGGCGATGGGCGATGCACTCGGCTGGACGTATCGCAAGGACTGGTTCGCCAAGCCCGAACTGCAGGCCGAGTTCAAGAAGAAGCACAACCGCGACCTGGCCGCACCGAAGACCTGGACCGAGTTCAAGCAGGTCGCCGAGTTCTTCTCCGGCCGCATGATCGACGGCAAGAAGGTCTACGGCACCTACCTGTTCACCGAGCGCGGCTCGGAGGGCATCACGATGGGCGTGAGCAACGTGCTGCACCCGATGGGCTTCAAGTACCAGGACCCGAAGAAGCCGTACGCGATGGACGGCTTCGTCAACGGGCCGGACGCGATCAAGGGCCTGGAGTTCTACAAGTCGCTCTACAAGTGCTGCACGCCGCCGGGGCTGACCAACTCCTACATGGGCGAGGGCCTGGACGCGTTCAAGTCCGGCCAGGTGGCGATGATGATGAACTGGTTCGCCTTCTTCCCGGGCCTGCACAAGGACCCGAACGTCGGCGGCGACAAGATCGGCTTCTTCGTCAACCCGTCCGACAAGGGCAAGGGCTCGCAGCTCGGCGGCCAGGGCATCTCGGTGGTGTCGTACTCGCCGAACCGAAACGAGGCGCTGGCCTACATCAAGTGGTTCGCCTCGCCGGACGTGCAGAAGAAGTGGTGGGCGCTGGGCGGCTACTCCTGCCACAAGGCGGTGCTGAACGACCCCGGCTTCAAGAAGAGCGCGCCGTTCGCGGCCGAGTTCCTCGACGCGATGGACCAGGTGGTCGACTTCTGGGCCGAGCCGAGCTATGCGCAGCTGCTGCTGGCCGAGCAGAAGCGTGTGCATGACTTCGTCGTTGCCGACAAGGGCACGGCGAAGGAGGCACTCGACGGGTTGGTCGCCGACTGGAAGAAAGTCTTCAAGGAAGACGGGAAGATCAAGTGATGCCACGGGGCCGGCCTGCAAGCCGGCCCCGACAGCACAGCAAGCACATGTCCTCCGTCATCCAACGCGCCGCACAGGCCACGCCCGCTCCGCTCGCACGGCGCATGCGCGGCCTGTCCGACCGCGCCATCGCCTGGCTGTTCATCGCGCCGACGATGCTGCTGCTGCTGGCGATCAACATCTTCCCGTTGATCTGGACGGTGAAGCTCAGCTTCACCAACTTCCGCGCCAACCGCCCGAACGCGGAGGTGCTCGGCGTGGGCATCGACCACTACGTCAGCATCCTCACCGACCCCGACATCTGGGGCCCGATGCAGGCCACCGCGCATTTCCTGTTCTGGACGATCACGCTGCAGACGCTGATCGGCTTCACGCTGGCCTACCTGATCGACCGCAAGTTCCGCGGCCACGGCTTCTGGACCACGCTGATCCTGATCCCGATGATGCTGAGCCCGGCAGTGGTGGGCAACTTCTGGGCCTTCCTCTACCAGCCGCAGATCGGCCTGTTCAACTACGCGGTGAGCTTCTTCACCGGCCTCCCGCCGTCGAGCTTCGAGATGCTTGGCTCGGTGAAGCTCGCACCCTGGGCGATCGTGATCGTCGACACCTGGATGTGGACGCCGTACGTGATGCTGATCTGCCTGGCCGGGCTGCGCAGCATCCCCGACTACATCTACGAGGCGGCCGAGGTCGACCGCGCGTCCACGTGGCGCCAGTTCTGGAGCATCACGCTGCCGATGGTGCTTCCCTTCGTGATGCTGGCCGTGCTGTTCCGCGGCATCGAGAACTTCAAGATGTTCGACCTGGTCAACCTGTTGACCAACGGCGGGCCAGGCTCGACCACCGAGGTGGTGTCGATCACGCTCAAGCGCGAGGCCTTCGAGAAGTGGCGCACCGGGTACTCATCGGCGCTGGCCATCATCCTGTTCGTGGCGGTGTTCGGTCTGGCCAACATCTACGTCAAGGCACTCAACGCGGTGAAAAACAGATGAGCCAAGGCATCAGCACTGCCCACTCCGTCGTCGAACCGACGGCCACCTCCAAGCGCATCGCGATGGCCGTGGTGGTGCTGTATACGCTGATCACGCTGGTGCCGCTGCTGTGGATCCTGCTGACCAGCATCAAGAGCCCGCCGGACTCGATCAGCTACCCGCCCAAGGTGTTCTTCCAGCCCTCGATCGAGGGCTACTGCAACCTGTTCACGACGCGCTCGCGGCAGACCGAGGAATACCTGAAGAGCCTGCCGCCGCCCGACGACGCCTGCGAGCAGATCGCGCGCAAGAACAGCATGGTGGTGGTCAGCCGCTCGAACTACCTGCCGCGCTTCGGCAACTCGCTGATCATCGCGATCGGCTCGACGATCCTGTCGGTCGGCCTCGGCGTGATGGCGGCCTACGCCTTCTCGCGCTTCAAGGTGCCGGGCAAGGACGACCTGATGTTCTTCATCCTGTCGACGCGCATGATGCCGCCGATCGCCGTGGCCATCCCGATCTACCTGATGTACCGGGAGCTCGGCCTGTCGGACACCAAGCTCGGCATGATCCTGCTGTACAGCGCGGTGAACGTCTCGCTGGCGGTGTGGCTGCTCAAGGGCTTCATCGACGAGATCCCGCGCGAGTACGAGGAGGCGGCGATGGTCGACGGCTACACGCGGCTGCAGGCCTTCCGCAAGGTGGTGCTGCCGCAGGCCACCACCGGCATCGTCGCCACCGCGATCTTCTGCCTGATCTTCGCCTGGAACGAATACGCCTTCGCGGTGCTGCTGACCAGCGGCGACGCGCAGACCGCGCCGCCCTTCATCCCGATCATCATCGGCGAGGGCGGGCAGGACTGGCCGGCGGTGGCCGCGGGCACGATGCTGTTCCTGATCCCCATCCTGGTGTTCACCGTGCTGCTGCGCAAGCACCTGCTGCGCGGCATCACCTTCGGAGCGGTGCGCAAATGAGCCCGAACTCACGCTGGCCGAAATGGCTGCGCCGCGGCCCGCTGGAGATGGCTGCCTGCGTGGTCATCGCGCTGGGCATCTTCATGATGCTGCAGCCCTTCGCGCTGGTGCTGTTCACCTGGTCGTTCGTGACCACGCTGGCCGGCGTCCTGATGTTCACGATCGTCTCGAAGTTTCCGGATTGACGATGGCCGAGATCCGCGTCCAGAACCTGCACAAGGCCTTCGCCGACTTCACCGCGGTGAAGGACTCGAGCTTCACCGTGAAGGACGGCGAGTTCTTCTGCCTGCTCGGCCCCTCGGGCTGCGGCAAGACGACCACGCTGCGCATGATCGCCGGGCTGGAGCTGCCGACTTCCGGGCAGATCTTCCTGGGTGGCGAGGATGTGAGCTTCAAGCGCGCCTCGCACCGCGACATCGCCTTCGTGTTCCAGCTGTTCGCGCTGTACCCGCACATGAACGTGCGACGCAACATCGCCTTTCCGCTGGTGTCGCAGGGCGTGCCACGTGCCGAGATTGCTGCCAAGGTGGCCGAGGCGGCGCGTGTGCTGCGCATCGAGCACCTGCTCGACAAGCCGGTGTCGGGCCTGTCCAGCGGCGACCGGCAGCGCGTGGCGCTCGGCCGCGCTATCGTTCGCCAGCCACTGGCGTTCATGATGGACGAACCGCTCGGCGCGCTCGACTCCGAGTTCCGCGAGCTGATGTGCCAGGAGCTGCGCGGCCTGCACGACCGGCTGAAGGCGACGACGGTCTACGTGACGCACGACCAGCTCGAGGCGATGTCGATGGCCGACACGATCGCGATCATGAACCAGGGCGTGATCGAGCAGCTCGGCGCGCCGCAGGAGGTCTACGACCGGCCGGCCAGCGTGTTCGTGGCCGACTTCATCGGCTCACCCTCGATGAACTTTCTGCCCTTCGAGGGCGGCTACACGGCCGGTGCGAGGCAGGTGCGGCTGGGTGACGCGCTGCTGGCCGCGCCCGAGCTGCGCGAGGATGCCCCCGGGCCCAGCCTGCTGTACGGCGTTCGCCCCGAGCACGTTCGCTTCAGCACCGAGTCTGCGTTGCGTGCCGAGGTGCTGGGCACCGAGTACCTCGGCACCAGCCAGGTGGTCACCTGCCAGACCGCGCAGGGCACGACGCTTCGTGCGCGCGTCGGCACCGACGTGCCGGCACAGCGCGGCGACCAGGTCGGCCTGGCCTTCGACGCGACACAGGTCTCGCTGTTCGACGCGGCGAGCGGCCGCGCGCTGCGTACCGTGCGGCACGAGGCCGCCTCGCCCACACGTGCCTCGCGCTCGCACGCGGCCGTTGCCGGAGCAGCCCATGGCTGACCTGGTCCTCACCGACATCACCAAGCGCTTCGGCGAGGTGCAGGCGATTGCCGACATGAACCTCGAGGTCGCCTCGGGCGAGTTCATCGTGCTGCTCGGCCCCAGCGGCGCCGGCAAGACCACCACGCTGCGTCTCGTCGCCGGGCTGGAGAAGCCCGACGCCGGCACGGTGCACATCGGCGGCCACGACATGACCACGCTGGCGCCGGCGCTGCGCGACGTGACCTTCGTGTTCCAGCAGTACTCGCTCTACCCGCACCTGAACGTGTTCGACAACCTCGCCTTCCCCCTGCGCTCGCCGATGCGGCGCCTCCCGGAAGACGAGGTGCGCCGCAAGGTCAACGAGGTGGCCAGGCTGCTGCGCATCGAGGACAAGCTGGCCAACCCGGCGACGAAACTCTCCGGCGGGCAGATGCAGCGGGTGGCGATCGGCCGCGCGCTGGTGCGCGAGCCGGCGGTCACGCTGATGGACGAACCGCTGTCGTCGCTGGACGCCAAGCTGCGCAACGACCTGCGCCTGGAGCTCAGACGCATCCAGCAGGACCTGGGGGCGACGCTGCTCTACGTCACCCATGACCAGACCGAGGCGATGACGCTGGCCACGCGCATCGGCGTGCTGGAGAAGGGGCGGCTGGTGCAGGTCGGCACGCCGCAGCAGATCTACCAGGACCCGGTCAGCAGCTACGTCGCCGCGCGCCTGGGCGCGCCGCGCATCAACCTGCTGCCGCGCGCGGCGATCGGCAACCTGCCCGCGCCGGCGGCCACCGCCACCGTCGGCGTGCGGCCCGACGGCACGCGCCTGGCACCGGCCAATGGTCGCGACCGCGGCCACGCGCAGGCGCTGGTACGGCGCATCGAACACCTCGGCGACCAGACGCATGTGCACGTGGCGCTGGGGGGCGACGTCGAGCTGGTCACGCTTTGCCACGACACCGCCGGCCTCGAGCCCGGCCGCGCCGTGTCGGTCGAGTTCAGCGCGCCGCTGTTCTTCGACGCCGCCGGCCAACGCATTCCCGGAGTCTGACGATGGACCTCAAACGAACCCTGCAGGCCTGCACGCAGGTGCTGGTCGACCATGTCGAGGAGCTCACCGAACTCGACTCGGCGATCGGCGACGGCGACCACGGCCTGAACATGCGCCGCGGCGCGCTGGCCATCCAGGCGAAGATGGACGAACTGGAGACGAAGAGCCTGAACGAGGCGCTGAAGATCATGGGCATGACCTGCATGTCCACCGTCGGCGGCTCGTCCGGGCCGGTGTTCGGCACGCTGATGGTCACGCTGTCCAGGGAACTGCCGGAGCAGCCCGCATCGGCGGACGTGGCGCGTGCACTGGCTGCCGGCATTGCGGCACTCGGCAAGCTGGGCAAGGTCGAGGTCGGCCAGAAGACGCTGCTGGACGTGCTCGACCCGGTGCAGAAGGTGCTCGCTGCGGGTGGTGACGGCCTGGTCGCCCGCGCCCGCCAATGCGCGCTGGACAGCGCGCAGGCGACGGCGAACATGGACGCCCTCAAGGGCCGCGCCTCCTTCCTCGGCGACCGCGCGCTCGGCCATGTCGACCCGGGCTCGCGCTCGATGGCGCTGATCATCTCCACCCTCTGCGACACGCTCTGACCACAAGGCAGGCCCGCCATGAAGAAGCTCATCAACGACGTCGAGACCGTGCTGGCCGAGAGCCTGGACGGCTTTGCCGCGGCGCATGCCGACATCGTCTCGCTCGGCGCCGAGCGGCAGTTCATTCGCCGCCGGAACATCACGCCCGGCAAGGTCGCACTGATCTCCGGCGGCGGCTCCGGCCACGAGCCGCTGCATGCCGGCTTCGTCGGCCTGGGCATGCTCGATGCCGCCTGCCCGGGCCAGGTGTTCACCTCGCCGACGCCCGACCAGATGCTCGCCGCGGCGCAGTCGGTCGAGGCAGGCGCCGGCGTGCTCTTCATCGTGAAGAACTACTCCGGCGACATGATGAACTTCGAGATGGCTGCCGAGATGCTCGACCGCGAGAACGCGACCGTCATCGTCAACGACGACGTGGCCGTCGAGAACTCCACCTACACCACCGGCCGGCGCGGCGTGGCCGGCACGCTGATCGTCGAGAAGATGGTCGGCGCGGCGGCCGAGCGGGGCATGAAGCTCGCCGAACTGAAGGCGCTCGGCGATGCGGTCAACAAGGCGACCGCCTCGATGGGCGTGGCGCTGACCTCCTGCACCGTGCCGGCCGCCGGCAAGCCGACCTTCCAGATCGGCATCGACGAGATGGAGATGGGCGTGGGCATCCACGGCGAGCCGGGCCGGCGCCGCGTCAAGCTGACGACGGCCGACGACATCGCGGAGGAACTGACCGGCGCCATCCTCAAGGACCTGTCGCTCAAGCGAGGCCAGGAGGTCATATTGCTGGTCAACGGTTTCGGCGGCACGCCGCTGCTCGAGCTCTACGTGATGGTCAATGCGGCGCGCAAGGTGCTCGGAGGCGCCGGCGTGAAGGTCGCGCGGCACCTCACCGGCTCCTACGTGACCTCGCTCGAGATGGCCGGCTGCTCGATCACCGTCAGCGCCGTCGAACCCGCGGCGCTGGCACTGTGGGACGCACCGGTGCACACCGCGGCGTTGCGCTGGGGCGTCTGAGGGGCCCCCCGAATCGGTAACGCCGCTTCGTCATCGTGAACTTTCCACGTAGACTACACACTGTTACAAGGTGGCTGCAACCACAGCGGCCCGCCGTGAAGTCAAGCAAGGGGACGACGATGACCGAAACCACACCTGTGCGCGCCTACCAGGAATCCCGCATCGAGGACGAGCCGATCCTCGGCCCGGTGCTGGCGCTGCCCGATGGCCGCATCCAGCCGCTGACCTGGACCGAGAAACTGATGCTGGCGCTGCACCTGACCAACGCCAAGATGCTCGAGGCGCGCTACTACAAGCCGGCCAGCGCCTGAGCGGCGCCGGGTCGGCCTCAGTCGACCCGCACGGTGACGACGACGCGGCGGTTCTGCGCCCGGCCCTCGGGCGTGGCGTTGTCCGCCACCGGTCTGGAGAAGCCCAGGCCGCGCCGCTCGATCGCGGCGTCGCTCATGCCACCCTGCACGAGTCGCAGGGCCACCGTTTGCGCCCTGCGCAGCGACAGCGTCTCGTTGTGGCGTGCGCTGCCGACGTTGTCGGTGTGGCCCTCCACGATCACCCGTTCGATGCCGACCGAGCCGAGCCCGCGTGCCACCCCGGCGACGGCGTCGCGGCCGGCGTCGGACAGTTCGTCGACGTTCGACTCGAACAGCAGCTTTACGCCGAGGTTGAGTTCCCACTGGTCGTCGGCGGCGACGAAGCCGAGCCGCTGCAGCGCAGCGACCCTCTCGACCCGGCTGTCACGCGCCGGCGGAGCGGTCTGGCAGCCCGGTAGCAGCATCGTCGCCAGGCCCGACAGCAGCAGCCGGCGCCCGACATCCATCCTGATCGCACCCACTTCGCACTCCTAGGCGGCCATCGGCCGCGGCAGGTCGTCGACACGCGCCTCGAACAGCTCGACAGAGCCGCGCGAACGCGCCTTCGCGCGATACATCGCGGCGTCGGCCGCCGCCAACCATTGCTCCAGGCCGCCGCCTGTCTCGGGCAGCATCGCCAAGCCCACGCTCGCACTGGCGTCGATGCGGCCGAAGGCGGCACTCTCGATCGGCGTGCGGATCGCCGCGGCGATCTTGGCGGCGATGCGCTGCGCATCCTCCGCCGCACGCACCGGGCAGAGAAGCACGGCGAACTCGTCGCCGCCCAGCCGGGCCACGAAATCGCCGTCGCGCAGTTGCGAGCGGATGCGCCGTGCCACCTGCACCAGCAGTTCGTCGCCGGCTGCATGGCCGAGCGCATCGTTGACCGCCTTGAAGCGGTCGCAGTCGAGGAACAGCAGTGCCGCCGTCTCGCCCCGCGTGCGCGGCGCGCAGGCGACCCGCGTGGCATGTGCCAGGAAGTTCGCCCGGTTGGGCAGACCCGTCAGGTTGTCGTGGAACGCGAGGTATGACAGCGACTCGTTGGCCGTGCGCAGCGTCTCGTGCTTGGCCACCAGGCTGGCCTCGCGCTGCTCGATCTCGGCCAGCAGCGCGTTGAAGTCTTCGCCGAGGTCGTGGATCTCCTTGACTGTCGCCGCCGGCGCGCGCATCTCCAGCGCGCGCTCGATGCGGGCGGTGCGCGTCAGCGCGGCCAGGCGGTTCAGCGGCCAGACGATGTCGCGCTCGATGCGGCGCGACAGGCGCGCCACCAGCCAGGCATTGGCCGCCGTGCACAGCACGATGGCCGCCAGCACCTTCACCAGGTAGGCGAGCGAACCGACACCGCGGCCCTGCACGCGCACCTCGCCGTACGGCCGCCCTTCGTGGACGATGCGGGCGCCGGCCTCCTGGGCGAACAGCAATGCCGCCACGTCGGCCAGCGCGGCGTCGACCAGCGTGTCGTTGCGGGCCTCCCAGGCCGCCAGCGTGCGGCCCTGGCTGTCGACGATCTGCGCACTGCGCAACTGCTCGCGCTCGGCCACCATCGCCAGCACTTCCTGGGCGGCCACGCCGTCGCCGAACACGGTCGCCGCCTCGGCGGTGTACGAGATCGAGCGCGCCACCAGCGTCAGGTTGTGGTCGACCTGGCCGCGCAGCGTGACGAACGAGACCACCGTCAGCACCACGGCAGCCGCCACCACCGCCGCCAGGCCGAGCCGCAGGTGCGCGGCGCGCAGCGCGTCGAGCAAGGGCTGTCGATCGCTCACCGCGCCGCTCCCGGTGTGCCGCGCGCGATACGCAGCACCATCGGATGCACGCGCAGCCCGCTGCGCGCGATCGCATCGAGGTTGGCCCCGAAGCGAACCGAGGGGGCGGCGGGTTCGAGGCAGAACATGCCGCCGTCGCTGCAGAAGTCGGCGCCCTC
>NZ_CALRZC010000156.1:0-20420 GCF_943372545.1 Variovorax sp. YR752
GCGCTGGACTGGCCCGAGGTTCTGCAGCGGGTCGCCGGCTGGGCGGCGCGACGCGAATCGCGCATGGTCTGCCTGTGCAACGTGCACTCGGTGGTCACGGCAGGGTCCGACGCCGCGTTCGGCGCCGCCGTGCGAGGCAGCGACCTCGCGACGCCGGACGGGGCGCCGGTGGCCTGGCTGATGCGCCGCCTCGGCCACGCCCGGCAGCCACGGATCAACGGCCCCGACCTGATGTGGCGCTACTGCGCGCAGGCCGCGCAGCGCGACGAATCGATCTACCTCTACGGCGGCTCGCCGCAGTCGCTGCAGTTGCTGCAGCAGCGGCTTCGCCAGGCCTTTCCGGCGCTGCGCATCGCCGGCGCGCACTCGCCGCCCTTCCGCGCGCTCACGCCCGAGGAGGACGAGGCCGAGGTGAACGACATCGTCGCCTCCGGCGCGGGCACGGTCTGGGTCGGCCTGGGCTGCCCGAAGCAGGAACTGTGGATGGCCGCGCATCGCAGTCGCATTCCCGCCGTGCTGCTCGGCGTCGGTGCGGCCTTCGACTACCACGCTGGCACGCTGCGCCGCGCACCGGTGTGGATGCAGCGCTGCGGCCTGGAGTGGCTGTACCGGCTCGGCAAGGAGCCGCGCCGGCTGTGGCGTCGCTACCTGCACACCAACAGCCTGTTCGTGCTGGGCGCGCTGCGCCAGCTGCTCGATCGTTCGCCTCAGCGCTGAACGCCGCGGCCGGCGGTGGTCACGGCGATCAGCCGCGCATGTCGACAGTCACCTGCAGCGTGAGCCGGCCGGCCACGTCGCCCGCCTGCACGCGCAGCGCCCCATGCATCGAACGGACCAGCATGGCTTCGGACAGCGGACACGCAGCGCAGCGATGCTGCGCGTGTCCGATCCAGAACACCAACAGCCTCAGGAGATCTGCATGCGCCGCTCACTGGTCCTTCTCCGTCACGCCCTCGCCCCGCTCGCGGCCTCGCTGCTGTTGTGCGGTGGCGCCCAGGCCCAGTGGTTGACCGGCTGGGCGCAGATGCCCGCCGACACGTTCGCCGACGGTCCGACCTCCGGCCAGTTCGCGGCACCCAACCCCTACGGCAGCCATCTGCCGCCCTACACGAACCGCCAGCCGGTCCAGGGCTTTTCGGGCGTGCTGCAGGGGCCGAAGCCGGATGTGTTCCGCTTCCTCGTCGACAACGGCTTCGGCGGCCAGGCCAACTCGGCCGATGTGCTGCTGCGCGCCTACGCCATCGAGATCGACTGGCGCGACCGGCGCGGCGGCCGCGGCACGGCGACGCCGGCAGACTGGCACACCGGTCGCGATCGTGCGGCCTTCGACACGCGCACACGGTTGCAGCTCAACGACGAGAACCGCAGGCTGACGCTGCGCATCCAGGCCGACCTGGCGAACTACTACGGCGACCCGGCCCGCCCGCCGGTGGACGCCTCGATCCGCAGAGGCCGACTGCTCACCGGTGCCGATTTCGACATCGAGGCCTTCCGCCGGGACCACCGCGGCCACTACTGGTTCGGCGACGAGTTCGGCCCTTACCTGCTGAAGACCGATTCGCGCGGCACGGTGCTGCGCAGCGAGATCTCCATGCCCGGCGTCTACGCGCCACAGCACAAGGACGTGGTGGCGGGCCTGGCCGCGGCCAACCTGCCGTCCTCCGGCGGATTCGAGGGCATGGCGATCAACCGCAGCGGCACGCGCCTGTACACCTTGCTCGAGCGCAGCGTGACGGGTGATCCCGAGCGGACCCTGCGCATCGCCGAGTTCGACGTCGATGCCGAGGCCTACACCGGCCGCCGCTTCGCCTACCGGCTGGAGGCGGCGGGCACCAACATCGGCGACATGGTGGCCGTCGACGACCGCCGATTCATCGTGCTGGAGCGCAACGGCGGCACGGCGACCACCCCCCAGACGGTGCCGTTCAAGAAGGTGTATCTGATCGACCTGGAGCAGGTCGAGGCCGGCGGCATGGTGCGCAAGCTCGAACTGGTCGACCTGATGAACGTGGCCGACCCGTTCGACCTGAATGGTGACGGCAGCCAGGTGTTCACCTTCCCGTACGTGACCATCGAGAACGTGCTGATCCTCGACGAGCGCACGCTGCTGGTCGTCAACGACAACAACTTCCCATACGGCGGGGGCCGAGAACTGGCCTCGGATGCCACCGAGTTCCTGCGCATCCGCCTGCCGGTGGCGCTGGACCTGCCCGGTGGCGACCGTGACCATCGCGGGCACGACGCCGATCACGATTGACGCTGCTCGAGGCGGGCTGCGAGCGTGCGCTCTGTCACGGCGCAGGCGCCGCCGCAGTCGACTGCAACACGGTTGTCAAACGCGGGCGACAGCATCGCGGCTCTTATCGGAGTCCGAGATGGAAGAATCCCGCCACCAACAGCTGCTCGAGTTGCGTGCCTGCCTGCGCGATGCCTTGGCCCAGCCCAGTGACTGGAAGCAGTTGCCCGCCCTGCTGGACGCGTTCGACTCCCTGCGGTCCGGCCAAGTCCGCCCGGTGCGCACCACCTTCTGGGTCGACCGTTTCGCGCAGGCCCTGTGCCAGCAAGGTTGCAGTGTCGACGCGGCATCGGCTGGCCGCACTGCTCGAGCGCTGCAGCCGTGGCTGGGCGTCTACGATCCGGTCGCCCTGGCACGTGGGCGCTGGGTCGACCTGCCCAAGAGCTACGGCTGATGCCGCATGCGGATGTGTGCCGCCCCGATGCGCAGAACGCGCATGGGCCTCTTGCCGCAGACCCGCTGCCATCAAGCTGACGTCCACGGCGCGCAATCTCGCGGTGGTTCATGAATCACATGCGGGGTGCCGATGGCCCACTTCGACGAAAGCCCGCGGCGAGGCACCGCTTGCGCCTCCGGGACGACGAAACCACGCCGCAGTGCGAAGGCGCTGCACGACATGCTGCACCCACGGCTGCAGGCACTCGACGACAGGGGCGCCGCGACGCAGACCCCGGCGATCCACGGCGTCGAACTTGGCTGGCCCTATGCACACCCCGCCGATGCACTCGGGCGCACCTGGAACGTCGCCGAACTCAAGGGCCTTCGCTCGACGTGCATCGCTCCCGCGCGGCTGCTGATCGACAACTTCCGCGAAGCGTACGACATCGAAGATCATTGAATGAAGGCCCTCGATGGCCACGGATGCACGAACTCACGGCAGCGACAAGGCGCGCGCCACATCCTCCCAGCGCACATACTTGAAGTTCTGCGGGCCTTCGGGCAGGCGCTTGCGTCCATCCTGGACGACAAGGATTCCCTGAGGAAAGCCTGGACCGAGCGGCGCGGCGGTGACGTCCAGCCCGTCGGTTTCCGACGCACCGTCGATGCCTGCCTCGACGTTGATCCCGACGCGGAAGGCCCCGCGCACCCGGTACGGCGCGGTCGCATCGAGCACCACGTAGCTGTCGTTGCCCTGGCTGCTGACGACCAGGTAGGGCTGCTGCCCGCCGCGGTGAACGGCCAGGCCTTCGACGTCAGCGCGCAGCAGACCGCCGACGGGCAACACGAGCCGGCGGTCGCTGGCTTGCCCATCGACCGGATCCGCGGACAAGGCCCACACACCTCGCTTCTCCTCGCCAGCGAACAGAACGTTCTGCGCATCATCGACCACGCAGCCCTCGGGCTGGGACGCGAGACGGAACTCGCGCAGGCGGCGCGCGACCACGGCACCGCCTGCATCGCGCTCGATGCGCAGTTGCAGGAAGCGCCCGTCCTTGTCGTTGACGATGACCTCGGCATCGCCCTGCGCCGAGCGGCGCATGCACAGGCCGTAGATGTCCTCGTAGCCCAGCGGCAGGCGCGCCAGTTCGCTCACTCGGCGGTCGGCGCCAATGCCGAACAGCACGATGCCGTGCTCGTCGCGCTGCGTCGCGGCTGCAATGTCCATGCGTTCGTTGCCGATGCGCACGTCCTGGCGCAGGTCGACATTGTTGATGCGTCCAACCGGCAGGAACTGCAGCTCGCGGCCCTGCAGGTCGTAGACCGCGAGACCACGCTTCTTGTCCGTGGCCAGCACCAGCGAAGCCTCGGCATCGCCTGGGTGAACCCAGATCGCCGGATCGTCTGCCGCATCGCCGGCCTGCGCGACCGGTACGGTCTGCCCACGCGCCATCACGATGGGCAGCGCAGCCGTTGCGGGTCCGTCGACCCGGAAGCTGCGCAGGCGCTTGCCGTCGCGCACCGCCACGTCATTGCGGCGCACGATCAGCTCGCCACCGCCCTTGCCCAGCGGCCCGTGCGGCCGGACCAGAGCCACTGCTTCGCGCTCGTCGCTGCCCTCGGGTTCGGCGCGGTGCAGCCATACGCCGCCAGGCTCGCTGACGAACAGGCGATCGCGGCCGTCGTCGGTGCGGCAGTGCTCGGCTTCGGGCGCGGCGGCGAACTCGCGCACCCGCTGGGGGGCGGCGTCGCCGTGCAACAGCCACTGCTGAGCGAAGCCGTTCTCGGCGATGACAAACGCGTGCGCCAGGCCTTGGGCGTCGCGGTACAGGCAGGTCGTCGCAATGCCGCGCCCGGAGTCGGGTAGCGGCGGCGATGCGTCGAGCGTGCCGCGGGCGGCGTCGAAGCGCAGCGGCACCGCGCGCTCCGTGTTGCTGTCGACGATCAGCGCGATGCCCCGCGCCCCGTCGAGAACCCGCGCGTCGAGCGACTCGCCGCGGACCGCCCAGCGGGCGCGCACGGCGCCCTGTGGGTCGACGAGCTGCAGTTCACGCTTGGCCAGTGCCAGCCAGGCACCACCAGGAAGCACAACCCGTTCTTCCGCCCTCACCGGTGCCGCCGCACCAGCGGCGACCGCTGCCCAAATCAGCAGCGAGCCCAGCGCCCGCCTTGGCGTGGCAAGTTGATGTCGTGTCATCGAAGCGATCGTACGAGGTTGATCAGAAGGCCCAGCGGGCCACCAGCTGGAATCGCGGGCCGGCCTTCTCGGACTCGACTTCGTACTCGTCGTAGTCGCGGTTCAGCTGGTCGGCCTGGGTGTCGAACTTGTGGAAGACCTCCTTCTTCCTCGCGTTGAGCAGGTTGGCCGCGGACAGACGCACCGAGAAGCTCTTGTCGACGCGCTTCTCGACGAACATCTCGAGGTCGCCGCCGTAGGTGGTGACGACTTCCTCTCCCAGCACGCGGCTGCTGGCCCGTCCCTGCTTGCGATAGCTCGCCCCGAAGCTGCCTTGCCACTCGGGCAGGTTGTGGATGAAGCCGATGTTGTAGAGGCTCCTGGCCTGGTTGTTGAAGCGGCGCTTGCCCATGAAGTCCTGCACTGAGCTGTCGAGCCAGGAGTAGTTGAAGAACACGCCGGTCTCGGGCAGCCCCAGCGCCGTCAGCGGCGTCGACAGGTCGAGCTCGATGCCCCAGACCTTGCCGTTGCCGACGTTGCGGCTGGTGTAGACGAAGCTGTCCGGGTCGAAGGGAACGGCGGCCTCGGCCGTTGCGCGGTCGACGCCGTTGTCGTCCATGTAGTCCTGCACGTCGTCTTCCCAGTCCTCGATCGAGGTCTCGCTGGGATCGCCCGTATTGGTCAGCTCGATCAGATTCTTCACCTTGCGATAGAAGACGTTGACGCCGGCCACGCCGCGCTTGCCCAGGCGGCGCTCGAAGCCGAGGTCGACGCCATCGGCCACTTCAGGCCTGAGCCCGGCGTTGCCGATGTAGTCGTTGTCGCCGTACTCGCCATCCAGCAGTTCCGGAAGCATCTCGTTGAAGGCCGGCCGGCGCACCGTCCGGGCCAGCGACAGGTTGATGCGGCTGGCCGCGTCCAGTGCGTACTTGAGGTGCAGAGAAGGCAGCGCCGTCCTGTAGTCGCTGCTGTTGCTGCCACTGTCGGATCGAACCTTCGATCTCGTCGTCTCGTAGCGCAGGCCCGCTTCCCAGTCCAGGGAGCCCGCCGTGCCGGAGAACATCAGGTAGGGATCTGCACGCTTTTCGCGGATCGTGCTCGCGATGACGCCGTCCTCCTCGTACACCACCGGGTCGCCCTCCGCGGCCCCTTCCCATTCGAACTCGGTGTACTTGGTCAGGCGGCTCCTGGCGCGCAGGTCCAGACCGAACTCCATCTCGGCCGATGCGATCCCCCGTCGGTGCGCCAACTTCAGCCCGCTTTCCTTGTCGTGCGAGTCGAAGCCCGTCTTCTCGCCTTCACTGGCGTCCCACGTCCCGTTGAGATAGGAGTAGGACTCCTCGCTCTCCACGCTCTTGTCCTTGAATCTCGCATGCTCCACACCCAGGATCGTCGTGCCGTCGCCGACGCCGAGCCGGTACTCCGCGCCGATGCCCCAGTTGGTCTGCTTCACCAGCGTGAGGCCGGGCACGTCGTTGTTCAGGATGTCGCCATCGTCGAACTCGGTTTCGTGCGAAACCTCCTTCTGCTTGCGGTCGGTCTTCACCACGAAGCCGTCCAGCTTGACGCGGCCCGGCCCCAGTTCGGCCGCATAGGACATCGTGCCGGAGTAGTCCCTGCCATTGCGGGTGTCGGACTGGTCCTCGTAACTGACCAGATCGCCGCCGGGTCCGTCAAAGCGGTCGCTGCGCTTGAGCTTGGGGTTGTAGCGGTCCTGCACATTCAGGCTGACCAGGATGCGCCCGCCCAGTGCTTCGCTGGAAGAGACCAGGCCCACCGTCGGCTGGACCTTGCCGTCGTCGTAGCGCGTGGCGCCCACGCGGATGTAGCTGCCATCGAAGGTGTAGGCATCGCGCAGGACGATGTTGATCGCGCCGGCCATCGCATCGCCGCTGCGGTTGGCGCTGGCGCTGCGCAGGACCTCCACGCGTTCCACCATCTCCGCGGGGATGCGATCCAGCCAGAAGGAGCGATCATCGGCCCCGCCCGGCACCTGCTTTCCGTTGACCAGCACCTGGGTATAGGCCGGTGCCAGGCCACGCAGTTGCACGGCGTCGAACTCGAGCACATCGCTGGCGAAGGTCGCACTGGGCACACGCTTGACCATGTCTCCGGCCGTCGACGGTTCGAAGCGCTGAAAGTAGTCCTGGCCGTAGGTCAGGGTTGGCGCGATGGCGGGCGTGCGATCGCGGTAGGCGATCTCGCCCGTGACGACCACCGCAGGCAGTTGTGTCTGATCCTTGGCGACGTCGGCCGGCTGGGCCGTGGCGTTGAGCGCGGCAACGGCGGCAAGGGCCGGGAGGGTCTTGCGGAATGCGCGGTGGCACGGATGTTTGGGCTGCACGAGTGGCCTTGCGAGATGGGGCTGATGACGGGTCGCAGGCTAGGAGCGCCCCATGGCGACTCGGTGACAGCAAGGCGCGGGGCGGTGCCGGCCGGCCGTGTGCGCGGCAGGCATGAGCTGTTCTGACCCCGGCTGCAGCCAAGTGCCCAGCCGTGGGCAGGATCGACTGCGACGCGGCGACGCGGCGACGCCGCCAGGCGTGAGCCGATTCGACCTGTGCGAGCGCACAACACCCGCCGGCAGCATGCCATGCCAATGTCATCCGGCCGAAGCACCATTGCGGGTTTGCCCACCGCGTCCACCCTCATGCCGCTGTCCAACCGCCACACCCAGACCTGCGCCGCGCTCGCCGCGGCGGGCATCGCCCTGGTCTACGCGCTGCTCGGCAGCGCGCGGCCACTGGCTGAATGGCGCTGGATCGACCTGATCGGCGAAGGCGGCCCCGCGCTGATGGCGGCGTACTGGATGCACATCGTCCTCGGCAGCCGGCCTGCCGGGCGGGTGACGTTGCTGCTCGCGCTGGGGCTGGGCAGCATCGCACTGGGCATGTGGGCCGACGCCCTGGACGAAGTGTTCGTGATGAAGCAGGCGCCGCGCATCGACAAATGGTTCGAGTCGGGCCTAGTGCCCTTGGGCATGGCGCTGCTGACCGCAGGCCTGATCGGCTGGCGGCGCGAGCAGTTTCACCTGAGCGAGCACATGCAGTTGCGTGAACGCCTGTTCCGCGAGCACCGCGACTTCGACCGCATCACGCAGCTGGCACGGATCGACTATCTGCGCGAGCAGCTCGCTCTCGAGCAGCGCACGAATCCGGATGTCCCGGCAGCGCTGGTGATGATCGAAGTCGTCGGCCTGCAGGCCGTCCTGCACGATCATGGACGGCGCGATGCGGTGCGAGCGCTGCAGGCGGTGACGCACCAGATCCTGCTCAACCTGCGCAACGACGACCTGCTGTGTCGCTACAGCGGCGACCGATTCGTCCTTCTGCTGCCGCGCACACCGAACGCCGACGCCGCGCGCACGGCGCGGCATCTCGAACAGATGGTCACGATGGCGGCTTTCCACGGCAGCGACGGCCGTCGCGCCGCGCTCCAGCTTCGCACGGCCTGTACCACCGCCGTCGGCGACGCATCGACCCTGCTATCGGATCTGAATCGCGAGCTCGAGTGCGCGGGCTTCACCCACCGCCGGCCGGCGTCGGCGTGAGCACACGACCGTGGTCGCCTACTACGACGCGGCAACACCGCTGATCCCGGCGCAGCATCAGCCTGCGGTGCTGCTCGAGCACTTGCGCTCGCTCGATGTCGATCCAGGCCCCCTGCTCGCAGGCGCCGGCCTGCCGACCTTCGGATTCGACCGCCCGGACGCGCACTGCGCGCCGACGCAGTTGCTCGCGCTGCTGCGCAGCGCCGCCCAGGCGCTGCGAGACCCGGAGCTTGCATTCCAGCTGGGCCGCGACCTGCTGCCAGGTCACTACGGTGCTGCCAGCCACGCGCTGCTGACCGCCGGAACGCTGCGCCGCGCGCTGCATGTCATGTCGACGCACGGGGCACGGCTGTCACCCCTGCTTGTGCCACACGTCGCCGTCGAGGGGCGGCTCGCAATGTTGTACTGGACCGACGCCTGCGCCAGCGCGGGCATGCGTGCCTTTCTGGTCGACATGCAGATGAGCGCAGTTGCAGCCGCGTGCCACTGGCTGGCCGGCGAGCGCCTGCCATGGCAATACCTGTTCAATCGCGGCGGGCCGCGTCAGCGCGATGCGCACGAGGTTCACCTGGGCACGGACTTGCACTTCAACTGCCACCTCGACGCAATGGTCATCGATGCCGGGTGGCTGGACCATCCCTGGGCCAACCCGCGCACCCTGCGCTCGCCGGCGATCGCCGAGGCGCTCGACCGCGAGGCTGCGGCACAGGAGCCGCGACGCCACCTGCTTGCGCTTGTCTACGCCCACCTGCTCGAGCGCGTACGCTGCGCCCCGGGACTGGAGGACACCGCGGCGGCCTTCGCCATGAGTGCGGCCACCTTCAAGCGCCGCCTGGCCGCCTGCGGCACGCACTTCCAGGCCGAACTCGACCAGGTGCGCCTGCACACCGCACTGCGGCTGATGCACGGCCACGGCCTCGACAATGAGGCCATCGGCCGCTACCTCGGCTTCGAGGACCCGGCCAACTTCCGTCGTTCGATGAAGCGGTGGGCTGGGCTCACGCCGGCACAGTTGCGACTGCGGCTGGGAGGGTTGCCCGGGGATGGCGGTGTGTTCGCCTAGGAGGCTGCGCGGCGCAAGCTCGGCGGCGACCTCATACGGTCTGCTGAGCGGTACTGGCTGAGCGCGACAGGCCCGGTAGGGGTTTGCGTGTGGACCGGGGACGCATCGAAGCCGTGGTGCGACCTGACGGGTCCTGCCGGGCCGCTTGCGGCTGCTTCCACGGGCCTGTTGCGCCACCATCACGGCCATTCGCCGCAGGTTCAGCGCCATGCGCACGAGCTTCCACTGGACGCGCACCCGGTGCAGTCCTCGCATGCGGAACTGCCGGAACCCCGGCACGCTCTCATCCAGCCGCTGGGCGGCTCGGCGATCCGCTTGCGCTCTCGGCAGGCCGCCTGTCCTTGCTCGGTCTTGAGCCTGGGGGCCGCCGCCGCCGCGGCGTGCGGGTACCGCTGGGTGTCGACCTCGGCGTGCTCCTTGCCTTCGCGGCCGAGCGCCACCACCACCTCGATCGGCGCGTTCTTCAGGTTTTCATCGCTGGGGTAGCCGGCGTCGGCCAGACCGAGTGCGGCCAGCTCACCCATGTTGTCACCGACCGCCTGGACCATCGGCAGCAGCCAGTTCGCATCCGGCGCGACGTTGTGCAACTCGGCCGCCACGATGATTTGCGCGGCCTCGTCCACCGCAGTCTGTGCGTTGCACGCCGGATCGAACCCGCCACCGGCTCGCTTCATGATGCGGCTCTGGTGAAGCCGAGGCTTGTCGCGATTGCCTCACGGATGCGCACCAGCCTGCGCGGCATGACCCGTCCAGTCGATGACGCTGCCGCTGCCGAGCACGGTGCGCGAACCACCCTGCCGGCGGCGATCATGGGTATCGGGTGCACGACCATCACCACGACAAGACCGGGTCGCGGCGCTGAGAGCGTGAGCTCCTTCACGCCCGCGGCGCGCTCGTACTTTTCTGCAACAGGGCTGTTGAACGTGGGCGACAGCATCGCCGCTCTGATCGGAGCCCGAGACAAGACCTTGGCCAACCCCACTCATTGGAAACTGCTGCCCTGCCTTCTGGACGCGCTCGATACCCTGCGCCACGGTCCTGTCCGACGGGCACGCGCCGCCTTCTGGGTCGACCGCTTTGCGCACACGCTGCACCAGCAAGGCATCGCCATCGACGCTGAATCGGTCGATCGGACCGCCCAGGCGCTCCAGCCCTGGCTCGGTGTCTGCGATCCCATCGCACTCGCACGCGGCCGCTGGATCGACCTGCCGAAGAGCTACGGCTGAGGTGTCGACAGCGCGCACGGGGAGCGGCAGCGTGCGGACACCCGGATGACGTTCACTTGACGTGGCACCGTCGGCGCACCGTCCGTTCGGCCCATGGTGCGTCGCCAAGAGGTTTCACCGGCGACGGGCATGCTGCCAGTCTGCCCCCACCTGTCGGCCATCGTGCCGTCGCCTCACGCCTGCCGACGATCAACGACACCTTCCCTATCGATGCCGTACCGGTGATTCTGGCCGGTGGCAACGGCAGCCGGCTCTGGCCCTTGTCGCGAGCAGGCCATCCGAAGCAATTTCTGGCACTGCAGCAGGAGGGCGCCAGCCTTTTCCAACAGGCCGTGCATCGCCTGGCCAGCGCCCAAGGCACCGACATCCGCATGGCGGCTCCGCTGGTGCTGGTCAACGAGGAGCATCGATTTCTGGCCCGCGAGCAGTTGTCCCGCGCTGGCGTGGCGGGCGCCCACCTGCTGCTCGAACCCTGCGGCCGCAACACCGCGCCCGCCATCACGCTGGCCGCACTCCAGGCGATGGCCGCCCAACAGGATCCGGTTCTCGTCGTATCGCCGGCGGACCAGTCCGTGACCGATGCGTCGGCGTTCACCCACGCGATTCGCACTGCGATCCGTCACGCAGCCCGGGGATCGATCGTCGCGCTCGGCATCGCACCCACGCACCCGGAAACGGGATACGGCTACATCCAGGCCGGGCCGTCGGACGCGGACTGCGCGCCAGTGCGGCGCTTCGTCGAGAAGCCCGACATCGAGACCGCGCGCCGCTACCTGGCTGAGGGCGACTTCTACTGGAACGGCGGCTCCTTCATGATGCGAGCATCGCTGTGGCTGGACGCGCTGCGCCGCTTCCGCCCGGACATCCTCGCCAGCACCGAGGCCGCCTATGCGGCGCGGCGCGCCGACGCTGACTTCATACGCCCCGACGCGGCCCTGTTCGCCGCCGTGCCTGCTGAGTCGGCGGACTACGCGGTCATGGAACGCTGCCCCGGCAGCGACGTACCGATCCGCATGGTGGGGCTGGATGCGGGCTGGAGCGACCTCGGCGCGTGGGAGTCCGTGTGGCAGAACGCTGCCAAGGACGATCGAGGCAACGTGGTCATCGGCGATGCGATGCTGGACGGGAGCCGCGACTCGCTCGTGCATGCCACCAGCCGCCTCGTCAGCGTGATCGGTCTGGAGAACGTGGTCGTCGTCGAAACACCGGACGCCGTGCTGGTCGCCGAACGCGGGCGCAGCCAGGACGTCAAGTCTCTTGTGGCTCGCCTGGATGAGGACGGGCGACGGGAAACAATGCTGAACCGAAAGGTTCACCGGCCCTGGGGCTGGTACGACAGCATCGACGCCGGCCCCAGGTTCCAAGTCAAGCGCATTCTGGTCCACCCCGGCGCGTCGTTGAGCCTGCAGATGCATCACCACCGTGCCGAGCATTGGATCGTCGTCTCCGGGACGGCAGAGATCACCTGCGGGGACAAGCGCATGCTGATCACCGAGAACCAGAGCACCTACATCCCGCTCGGTGCAACGCACCGGCTTGCCAATCCCGGCAAGTTGCCACTGGAGATCATCGAAGTGCAGTCGGGGGCCTACCTTGGCGAGGACGACATCGTGCGCTTCGACGACAGCTACGGGCGCACCAGCAGCCAGGCCCCGGTACAGCCAGCCGGTGACCCGTCGGCGACGAGGTGAAGGTCAGCGGCGCGGCTGTGAGGTGGTCGTCTGACAGACCGGACACCGCGAGTGCTCCCAGCGACCCTGTTTCTGCATCCTTTGCGAGCTTGTTCTTCGTTGGCCAGCCCCTTCTGATGGCACAAGGAGATCATTCCTCACGGCTCGGCATCGCTCCTTGGTCTCGGAGAACGGGCTCATCTGCCTGTGGCGGGCACGACCCGGTCCGGGTGTCCAACGGTACTTGTCACGATTCCCTCATGGATGCGCACTAGCCTGCGCGGTATGACTCGTCCAGTCGATGACGCCGCCGCTGCCGAGGTGCCGCAGTGGAGCCGTCGCAGATGCTGCGCAGCGCTCGCTGCCTCGGCAGCGGGCACCCTGGCGGCGTGCGCCGGACACCGCATTCAGGTTCCGAAAGAGTTGGCGTCACCGCGGGTCCCGGCGTTCTCGGCCGCCGCTGCAGCGACGGAACTGCCGGCGGGCTGGGCGCCGCACATCATGCGGCGCGACCGACCGCCAACCCAGTATCGGCTGCACGAGCGGGACGAGCGTGTCGTCGTGCATGCCGTGGCGGAGCACTCGACCTCGGGCCTGCGCTGCGACGTCGATATCGATCCGCACGCGACCCCCTGGCTCGGCTGGGAGTGGCGGGTCGACCGGTTTCCGCGCGGAGCGTCGGTTGCCGACGATGAACGCGACGACTCGCCCGCTCGCGTCGTGCTGGCGTTCGACGGCGACATGCGCCAGCTCCGACTGCGCGATCTCATGTTCATGGAACAGGTCGAGCTGTTCACCGGCAAGACACTGCCGTTCGCCACGCTCATGTACACATGGGACGGTGAGGCCGCGGTCGACAGCGTGATCGCCTACCCGCGCAGCAGCCGCATCCAGTACCTGGTCGTCGAACAGGGGCCGGCCCGCGCCGGACGCTGGCTGCGCTACCGACGCAATGTGGTCGATGACTATCGGCGCGTGTTCGGCGCCGATCCCGGGCCGATCCGCCACGTCGGCGTGCTTACCGACAGCGACGACCTGCGGCTTCGCGTCGAGAGCTGGTTCGGCGACATTACATTGACGGCGATCTGATTCCATCGGACGAGCCTCGCGTCGCGGAGTTGTCGATGCGTCGCAAGGCCATCGGCGTTGGAGCCTCCCGCCTCGGCGAGGCGGCGTCGTCACGGATTGGCCCGATCGACCCGACACTGGAAACAGTTGTACTTGGAGCGGATATGGACATACGCCACATCGACGCTGCTCAGGATCCTCTCGCACGAGGCGAAGAGTTCGCTTCCTGCCACCACGTCGCCAGTCTCGTAGCGAATCCAGTCGTCCGGCGCATAGCCTCTGACGAGTGCAGGCTGCAGATGTGCAAACCAGGCCGGCAAGCGGTCGGCCTCGTACCGCGGGCATGCGTGCTGGTGCAGGAAGATCGGGCCGACCTCGGCGTAGGGGTGCGTCCCGTCGAAGGGCCGGTAGGCCAGCACCAGCATGTCGTCGCTCTCCGCAATCAACTGCAGGCAGTGTCGGCACGGGTTGGCCAGCCCGACCGCCTTCCTGCGCAAGGCGCGTTGGCCGTTGGCGTCCACGCCGCCCCCGCGGATCGAATCGACAAACTCCGTGTCGATGCCTCGTACTGCAAGCTTCATGGTGTCGCTCCCGTCGACGGCAAGCCCTTCTCGCCTCGGTGCACATTGCAGCAACATCTCGCCTCCTCGGCTGGCCGCTTGCGGACATGTGGGTCCGTGGCCGCACTGCCCCGGCACGGCATGCCGCGCCCAGCCCATGGGTGAAGCCGAGTGGGCACGACGACCAAGCTTCGCCAGGCGCTGAAGACCGAGGTCTTTCCGCTGCTGACCGATCGTGGCTTCGCGATCGATCAACGGCATGCGCCGCACTTCGTCGACTTCCGGCGCTCCCGAGGAGATCGGGTCGACTTCATCGAGTTTCAGTGGGAGAAGTACGGCAGGCCCAGGTTCAAGCTGTCGTTCGGCACGGTGAGTGCCGGGGGAACAGTCGCCAACGGACTCCACACCTTGGCGCAAGACATCGGCCCAGGCCAGGCACCCCGCTACGTCTGCCTCTATCCCAGAGGCACCGGCTCGAGCACCCGGCACTGGTTCTGTCAGGATGCTCCGCTATGGGCGCGCCTGTTCGGCGGTCCGCCACGCCCCGCCGGGCAGGTCACCGCCGAGTTGACCGCCTTGCTGCCCGAGGTCGACGACTACCTGCTCCATGGCCGCCTTGGACCCCACTGCTTCGATCGCCCCAACCCACCATTCGAGGATGTGCCCTGAGGGTTCGCTCGTCTGGCGCCCGCTATCAGCCAAGCGCAGGCGTGCCTCGTCGGCCGGGCAAGCCGAGTTGCGGCAGACAGCATCGGTGAGCGACATGGGGGAACAAACAGGGCCTCGTGCCCCCATTTTGCGCCTGTTCCCCCGCTGCTGCCCCCGGAAGGGGTGAGAACCTGTGGCACCGGTCGGAGCGATCCGGGGCTCTGATCCCGCGCCAATACTGGGCTTCCGGGCTGTAGCGGGATCTTGTGGGACCTTCCGGAACAGTCGGGTGGCCTGCCCGGAGGGACTCGAACCCCCGACCTGCTGCTTAGAAGGCAGCTGCTCTATCCAGTTGAGCTACGGGCAGCGGGAGGCGGAAGAAGTGGATGGTCGGGGTGAGATGATTCGAACATCCGACCCACTGCTCCCAAAGCAGTTGCGCTACCAGGCTGCGCTACACCCCGAACGGAGTCGATTGTAGTGGCCGGCGTCAGTTCGCGGCAGGCGCCGGCAACGCCAGCAGCCGCGACACCTCCATGCACTGGCGAATGTGCTGCTCGCAGACGTACTTCAGCGCTGAGAAGGTCAGCAACGCCGAGACGGCTTGCCCGGCCAGCGGAACGTACTTGGCGGCCTGCTGCGTGGTCAGCCGCACGCCGACCATCTTCAGCATGGTCATTACCAGCTCACGCGTGACCAGGCGGCCGACCAGCAGGCTGCCGCCGGCGCTGATCGCCTTGTAGACGACGATGCGCCGGTCGGGCGACAGGCGCTCGACCTGCTCCGGTGTCAGCCCGAAGGCGCGGTTGATCTCGGGGATCAGCTTGAGCAGCAAGGCCACGTCGGTGAGCCAGTCGACGCCGGGCAGAGGCACCATCGCCACGCCGGCACCGAACAGCGCGCGCTTGGTCACCAGGCGGCGGCATCGAGCCGCCACGTCCTCGATGCGCCGTGGCGTGTCGGGCACCACTTCCCAGTGCGTCTCTTGCTTCGTGCCAGCAGTCATCGGGTTCTCCGGTTCGGCGGGGTCAGGGGCTCAGCGCTGCATCTGCTCCCACGCTTTCTCCAGCCGCTTGACGCTGACCGGCTGCGGCGTGCGAAGTTCCTGCGCGAACAGGCTGATGCGCAATTCCTCCAGCAGCCAGCGGAACTCGTCCAGCCGTGCATCGGCCACGCCCTTGCGCTCGGCGAGAGAGCGCAGGAAGCGCTGTTCGAGCGGGCGCAGTTCGGCCAGGCGCTGAGTGTCGCGCGCCGGATCGGCCCGCCATTTGTCCAGGCGCATCTGCACGCCTTTCAGGTAGCGCGGCAGGTGGGCCAGCGCCGCCCAGGGCGTGGTGGCGACGAAGCGCTTGCCGACCAGGCGGGCGAGCTGCGCGGCCACGTCGTCGGCGGTCTCCTTCGTCGGCCTGCTGTCCCTGAGCTTGCGCTGCGCCGCGCTCCACTCCAGCAGCACGACGCCGGCGGCGCGGGCGATCTCGTTGGCGATCAGCGTCAGGCGGCCACGGCCCTCCTCGATGCGCCGAGTGAAGCTCGCTGCGTCGGTCGGCAGCGGATCGGACAGGAAGGCCCGCTCCAGCGCCAGCTCGACGATCTGCTCGCGCAAGTCCTCAGCACTGCCCAGCGGCATGTAGGACACCGACATCTTCTGCAGGTCGGGGATGTTCTTCTCGAGGTACTTCAGCGCGTCGCGGATCTGCAGCGCCACCAGCCGTCGCAAGCCACCGCGGTGCTTCGCGGCCGCCACCTCGGGCTCGTCGAACACCTCGATCTCGACATGGTCGCGGCCGTCGATCAGCGCCGGAAAGCCGACCAGCGACTGGCCGCCCTTGCGCAGTTCGAGCAGTTCGGGCAGTTCTCCGAAGGTCCAGGCGGTGTGCTTCTCGGCCGGGCGCGCGGCGACGGCAGGCTCCACCGAGGGTGCCTTGGCGGCGGTCCTGGCCACCGCGACGGGTGCGGCCGCCGCCGCCGGCGCCGCGGCCACCTTCAAGGCCGCCAGCGCCTGGAAGGCCGAGCGCGCCTGCCCACCCAGTTCGGCCTTCAGCGCCGCGAGATTGCGGCCGGTGCCGAGCTGCCGCCCATGCTCGTCGACGATGCGGAAGTTCATCGCCAGGTGCGGGCTGAGCTGCTCGCGCTTGAAGTCGTTGCGCTGCACGGCGAGCTGGGTGCGCTCGCGCACATGGCGCAGCAGCACGTCGAGCAGGTCGCCGTGCGCGAACTCGGCTTCGGCGACAAACTCCTCGGCATAGCCGGGCAGCGGCACGAGGCGCGAGCGCGGCCGCTGGTGCAGCGTCTTGACCAGCGCCAGCACCTTCTCCTTCAGCATGCCGGGCACCAGCCAGTCGCAACGCTCCTCGCTGACCTGGTTGAGCACGTAGATCGGCACGGTGACGGTGATGCCGTCCTTCGCATCGCCGGGCTCGTGCAGGTAACTCGCTGCGCAGTCGATGCCGCCGAGGCGGATCGTCTTCGGGAAGGCCGCGGTGGTGATGCCGGCCGCCTCGTGGCGCATCAGCTCCTCGCGGGTGAGTTGAAGCAGCTTCGGCTGCCGCTTCGACTCCTCGCGGTACCAGCGTTCCATCGTCGCACCGCTGACCACGTCCGCCGGGATCTGCGCGTCGTAGAAGGCGTGGATCAGCTCGTCGTCGACCAGCACGTCCTGGCGGCGCGACTTGTGCTCCAGCTCCTGCACCTGTGCGATCAGCTTGCGGTTGGCGGCCAGGAAGGGTAGCCGCGTCTCCCATTCGCCGCCCACCAGCGCCTCTCGGATGAAGATCTCGCGCGCCGCCTTCGGGTCGACCAGGCCGAAGTTCACCCGTTTGTTGTTGTAGACGACGATGCCGTAGAGCGTCGCGCGCTCCAGCGCCACCACCTCGCCGGCTTTCTTCTCCCAGTGCGGCTCGAGCAGCTGCTTCTTGATGACGTGCGCGGCGATGCCGGGCAGCCAGGCCGGGTCGATCGCGGCGATGCCACGCCCGAACAGGCGCGTCGTCTCGACCAGTTCTGCCGCGACGATCCAGCGCCCTGGCTTCTTCGACAGGTGCGTGCCCGGGTGGCGGTGGAAGCGGATGCCGCGCGCGCCGAGGTACCAGTCCTCGTCCTCGCTCTTGCAGCCGATGTTGCCGAGCAGGCCGGCGAGCAGCGACAGGTGCAGTTGCTCGTAGGTCGCCGGCGAGGTGTTCAGGCGCCAGCCGTGCTCAGCCACCACGGTGTGCAACTGCGAATGCAGGTCGCGCCACTCGCGCACGCGGCGCGGCGAGACGAAGTTGTCGCGCAGCAGCTGCTCCTGCTTGCGCACGCTCAGCTTGTGTTCGCCATGGCCACCGCGGCTGTCCTCCAGCCACTTCCACAGCTTCAGGTCGCCGCTGAACTCCGAACGTTCGTCGTCGAACTTCTTGTGCGCGTTGTCGGCCGCCTGCTGCTGCTCGAGCGGCCGGTCACGCACGTCCTGCAGGCTGAAGGCGGAGGCGATCACCAGCACCTCGGTCAGCGCCTGGCGGTCACGCGCCTCGATGATCATGCGGCCGACGCGCGGATCCAGCGGCAGCTTCGACAGCTCGCGGCCGATCGCCGTCAGTTCGTTCAGGTCGTCCACCGCGCCGAGTTCGGACAGCAGCTGGTAGCCGTCGGCAATCGCCCGGCGCGGCGGCGGCTCTAGGAAGGGGAAGTCCTCGATCTGTCCCAGGCCGAGCGACTTCATGCGCAGGATCACGCCGGCCAGCGAGGAGCGCAGGATCTCCGGGTCGGTGAAGCGCGGCCGGCCGGCAAAGTCCTTCTCGTCGTACAGGCGGATGCAGATGCCGTTGCTGACGCGACCGCAGCGGCCGGCGCGTTGGTTGGCCGCTGCCTGGCTGACCGGCTCGACCATCAGCTGCTCGACCTTGTTGCGGTAGCTGTAGCGCTTCACCCGCGCGGTGCCGGCATCGACGACGAACTGGATGCCGGGCACCGTCAGCGAGGTCTCGGCCACGTTGGTGGCCAGCACGATGCGCCGCGCACTGTGCGGCTCGAAGACACGGTCCTGCTCCTGCTGGCTCAGGCGGGCGAACAGCGGCACCACCTCGACGCCGGGCGGATGGTGCTTGCGCAGGTGCTCGGCGGCCTCGCGGATCTCGCGCTCGCCGGGCAGGAAGACGAGCACGTCACCTGAGCCTTCGCGCCAGAGTTCGTCGACAGCCTCGCCGATCGCGTCGTTCAGGTCGAACTCGCGGCTCTCCTCGAAGGGCCGCCAGCGTTGCTCGACCGGGAACAGCCGCCCCGACACCTGGATCACCGGCGCGGGACCGTGTCGGCTGGCGAAGTGCTGTGCGAAGCGGTCGGCGTCGATGGTCGCCGAGGTGACGACGATCTTCAGGTCGGGCCGGCGCGGCAGGATCTGCCGCAGGTAGCCGAGCAGGAAGTCGATGTTGAGGCTGCGCTCGTGCGCTTCGTCGATGATCAGCGTGTCGTAGGCGCGCAGCAGCGGGTCGCTCTGCGTTTCGGCCAGCAGGATGCCGTCTGTCATCAGCTTGACCGAGGCGCCGCGCTGCAGGCGGTCCTGGAAGCGCACCTTGTAGCCGACCACCTCGCCCAGCGGCGAGTTCAGCTCCTGCGCGATACGCTTGGCCACACTCGACGCGGCAATGCGCCGCGGCTGGGTGTGGCCGACAAGACCCTTGCCGCCGGCACCCCAGCCACGGCCGAGCTCGAGCGCGATCTTCGGCAGCTGGGTGGTCTTGCCCGAGCCGGTCTCGCCGCAGACGATGACCACCTGGTGCTCGCGGATCGCGCGTGCGATCTCCTCGCGCCGGGCGGAGACCGGCAGCGATTCGGGGAAGGTGATCGTCGGGACGGGGGAAGCGACAGGCGAGGACACGGGGCGCGGATTATCGGCGCCCTTGGCCTCAGCCCGGCTGCGGCGCGTAGGTGATGACGTTCAGCGCAGCGCCTTGCTTGTCGAGAATGACGGCGAAGCGGCCGACGCCGGGGATGTCCTCGGGGCCGTGCGCCACCTTGCCGCCGAGCTCGGTGCAGCGCCTGGCGGTGGCGTCGACATCGGCCACCGTGACGTAGCAGCCCCACATCGACGGCATCGCCGCCGAGCCGGGCGGCATGCCCATGATGCCGCCGACCGAGGTGTCGCCGACCTTGATCACGTTGTAGGTCGCGCCCGGCATCTGCATGGGCTCGATCTTCCAGCCGAACAGCGTGCCGTAGAACTCGGTGGCGGCCTTCGGATCGTTTGTCATCAGCTCGGACCAGCTGAAGGCGCCGTGGGTGGTGTAGGCGTCCATGCGAAATCCTCCTGGTGGTGTCTCGAGAGCGGCGATGCTGCGCCGACAAGCCCGCAGCGTCAACGCTCGGGGAGGCCTGCGGCACAATCGCGCTCGCGCCCCCTTCCCGCCTTGCGTCGATGAGCCTCGTCTTCCCCCACACCTTCGTGCCGTGGTTCCGCCACGTGGCGCCGCACATCCACGCCTACCGCGGCAAGACCTTCGTGGTGGCGATCGCCGGCGAGCTGATCGCCGCCGGCAAGCTCGACCGCTTCGCCCAGGACCTGGCGATCCTGCACGCGATGGGCATCCACCTCGTGCTGGTGCACGGCTTCCGGCCGCAGGTCAACGAGCAGCTGCGCGTCAAGGGCCACCCGGCGCGCTACAGCCACGGCATGCGCATCACGGATGCGATCGCACTCGACTGCGCGCAGGAGGCCGCCGGCCAGCTGCGCTTCGAGATCGAGGCGGCGTTCTCGCAGGGCCTGCCGAACACGCCGATGGCCAACGCGATCGTGCGCGTGGTGTCGGGCAAC
>NZ_CALRZC010000157.1:0-20418 GCF_943372545.1 Variovorax sp. YR752
CGCTTTCATCCAGGCCTCTGTGCTACCGGCTCCCCTGGCATCGATTCCGCTGCGCAATGACGTGTTCGTGGTCTGCCTTCCAGAGCATCATCGGCTGGCGAAAAAAGCCAGCGTAGATCTGCGCGAGATGGCGGATGAAGCCTTCGTGATGTTTTCGCGTGAGAGTGCACCCGCCAGCCATGACCATGTGATCGGCATCTTCAGCCAAGCCGGTATTCACCCGCGCACCGTGCACCAGGCCCGCATCTGGATGACCGTGGTGGCGATGGTCGCGAGCGGTTGCGGCATCGCGCTGGTGCCGCAGTCGTTGTCACGCACGAACATCGGAGGGGTTAGCTTCCTTCCTCTGGCTGGCACCTCCGCCGTTGCTCCGGCGCTCTTGGCATGGAATCCAAGCATGATGCCGATCGCTCTGGAAAAATTCCTCGCCAGTGCCACGGCCACGGTCCGGCAACTGGCGAAGTCCCCCGCCCCGAAGACCCGCCGCTAGTCCACTGAGCGAGTGGAACTCCGCATCCAAAGCCGCGGGAGATCTATCGGATCATCTGCTGTGATTGGCCTCCGCCGGGAAGGCCGAATGCGCAGGAGTGAGTTGAACCAACTTGCTGTTCCGGATCAATAGCTTCGGCTGCATGAGGACGCGGTCGGACATCGCATCAACGCAGCCAACCGGCGGGCACCATGATGAGCTGTGGGAACAGCACGAACAGGAACATCAGTGCGGTCAGTGACAGCAGGAAGGGCCAGACACCCTGGATCACGCTGTCGAGGTTCACCCTGGCCGTGCCCGCCACCACGTTCAGCACGGTGCCCACCGGCGGCGTGAGCAGGCCGATGGCGTTGTTCATGATGAACATCACCCCGAAGTACACGGGATCGATCCCGGCCTTCGTGATCACCGGCATCAGGATCGGCGTCATGATCAGGACCGTCGGCATCAGGTCGAGCGCGGTGCCCACGATGATGACCAGGATCATGATCACGAACATCAGCAGGATCTTGTTGTCGACAAAGGGCTCGAGCAGCTCGGTCACCTGGGCCGGGATGTTGGCGATGGTGATCAGCCAGGCCGAGACGAGCGCACAAGCCACCAGGAACAGCACGGTGCTCGATGTCTTGGCAGCGCTCATCACCAGTTCGGGCATGCGCGCCATCCGGAGTTCGCCATACACGAAGCTGCCGACAACGAAAGCATACACGACGGCCACCACCGCTGCTTCAGTCGGTGTGAAGAGGCCGAACTTCATGCCGCCGATGATCACGAACGGCAGCACGAGCGCCCAGATCCCATCGCGAAGCGCCCGGACGAGTGCCCTGGCGTCGAAGTGCCTTACAGACACGTTCTTCTCCTTCTTCGCGCAGAGCCACCAGGTGGCGGTGAGCGTCAGCGCCATCATGATCCCGGGAAACAGGCCCGCCAGGAACAGCTTGGTGATCGAGACCTGCGCCACGACCCCAAACACCACGATTGCAATCGAAGGCGGTATCACCGGCGCGATGATGCCGCCTGCGGCGATGAGACCGGCCGCGCGCGGCACGTTGTAGCCGGCATTTCGCATCATCGGGATCAGCAGCGCCGCGACGGCCGCGGTATCGGCCACGGCGGAACCCGAGATGCTGGCGACCACTGTGGCTGCGATGATGGCCACATAGCCCAGTCCGCCACGCACGTGGCCGACCATGGCGTCGGCCACCTTCACGATACGCGACGAGAGTCCGCCCGCGTTCATCAACTCGCCGGCCAGCATGAAGAAGGGCACCGCCATCAGCGGATAGTTGTTGACGCCCTCGAGCATGTTCTGCGCGAGGATCTGGGTGTCGAAGCTGCCCAGATGCACCATCAGTGCAACGCCGCAGACCAGCAGGGCGAAGGCGATGGGCATCCCGAAGGCCATGGCGCCGAGCAGGGAGGTAATGAAGACGAAGATCGTCATGTTGGTGTTCCGTGGGGGATGTGACGGGTCATTCGCCCGCGCTGCCGGTGTCGTTCACCAGCTCCGAGCGCGGCATGCGCCCGCTCAGCAGGCGCCACAGCGAGTGCACTAGTAGCAGGGCCATGCCGGCGCTGCTTACAAGCAGGCAGGCATTGACCAGCCCGATCGGCACCCCGGTGACCGGAGCCCGGTCATCCATGCCGATCACGACCAGCTTCCATGCGCCGTGGGCGAGCAGCAGGCAGCAGCCCAGCGAGCTGGCATCGGCGATGAAGCGGCAGACGCGCTGTCCGCTCTCGCCGAGGCGCGCGACCAGTGTCGACATGCCCAGGTGCATGTGATCTTTCATGACCAGCAGCGCGCCGATCAGCGTGAGCCACATGAAGATGAAGCGCGAGGCTTCCTCGGAAAAGACGATGCCGGAGTTGAAGGCATAGCGCAGCACGACGTTGCCGAAGACGAGTGCGACCATCGCGGCCATCATCGTGATCATCAGCACGCTTGCGGCGCGTTCGAAAATTCGGGACAGCATGGCGGTCTCCTGTGAGGTGTTGGGGTTCGCGGGATTCAGATGCCGGGGGCATCGATGCGATAGCAACGCATCGCGTTGCCATGCCAGACGGCATCGCGCGCATCCGCGCCGAGTTCGTCCAGGGCTTCGGCCATGGTGCGCACCATCTCGGGCATTGATGCACGCAGGCCCGAGACCGGCAGGTTGCTTGCGAACATGCAGCGTTCCCAGCCGAAGATCGCCAGCGTCTCGCGGATCACGCGCACGTTGCTGGCGGCGTCCCAGGGTGCGTCGGGCAGACCGAACTCCGACAGCTTCACATGCACGTCCGCCAGGGCCGCGAGCTTCGTCATGCCGCGGCGCCAGCTTGCCAGGCCGGCTTCGCTGCGATCCCAGGGCAGGCCGGCATGCTCGAGCACCACGCGCAGTCCAGGGTATTGCGCAATAGCGTCGGCGGCTTCCTCCAGATGCCAGTGAGGCACGCGCACGTCCCACAGCAGGCCATGCGCCCGCAGCATGCCGAGGCCGGCGAGCCAGCGCTCGTCCTGCAGGGTGCCTGGCTGGCCGCGCACGCTGTCGTCGGGGCCACGTGCGATGCGCGGCTTGCAGCGCACCCCGCGCACCAATGGCCAGGCGGCGTGTGCGCGCATCTGCGCATCGGCATCCGGCGCCAGAAACTCCACGTGGGCGACGACCGCGTTGGGGAACCCGTGCTGTGCGTGGACGACATGCAGCCAGCGCGTTTCGGCGAGCGATTCCGCACGGGCGCGCTCGGCTTCCACATGGACGGTGGCCGTGATTGGCAGCCCATGGGTCGCTGCGCGGTAGTCGGGCGCTCCGAAATCCTTGCGCAAGGCACTGTAGTCGCCGAGAAAGAAGGCATCCGCGTCGTAGCCGTCCTGCAACCATGGGAAAGAACCCTGGTCGAGGGCCCAGAGATGGTGGTGCGCATCAACGATGGCCTTTGGAAGCGGGTTCACGTCGATCACCTTCAGGGCTGCAGGGCATCCATGGCCTTCAGCACCGCGTCGCCGTTCTTCTCGACGTAGAGCTTTCGTGTCCCGTCTTTGACGATCTTTCGGATGCTGTCGATATCCGGCGTCTCGTTGATTTTCATGCCTTTGGCACGCAGTTGGACCAATGCGTCCTTCTCCCCCTCTGCATTGAGCTTGCGCTGGAAACCGGCTGCAGTAGCGGCCTCCTCCAAGATCACTTTCTGGAATTCCGGCTTGAGCGCTTCGAAGCGCGCCTTGTTCATGATTACCACCAGCGGCGTGTAGGCGTGGCGTGTGAGCGAGAGGTACTTCTGCACCTCGTACATCTTCGACGAGAGCATGAGGGTCGGTGGATTTTCCTGGCCGTCCACCGCACCCGACTCCAGCGCACCGAACACCTCGGCGAATGGCATAGGCTGGGGATTGGCTCCTAGCAGTTGGAAGGCCTTCAGGTGCGACGGATTGGGCGTCGTCCGGATTTTCAGGCCCTTGATGTCGTCTGCGCCGTTGATGGGCCGCTTGTTGTTGGCCAGGCTGCGAAAACCGATTTCCCAGAACGCCAGGCCCTTGATCTGGTGCGCCCCCAATTCGTCGAGAAGGCCACGGCCGACCGCGCCGTCCAGCGTGCGGTAGGCCTGCTGCGCGTCTGCGAACTGATACGGGAGATCGAGCACGTTTAACTTCGGTGCCAGGCCGGTGACGAAGGGGTTGCCGGTCGCACCGATGTCGATCGTGCCGCTGCGCACGCCGGTCACCAGCGTCACGTCGTTGCCCAACTGGCTGTTGGCGAAGACCTGGATCTCCACGGCGCCTTGGGTGCGCTCTTTGACTCGCTTGCTGAATTCCAGCGCGGCCTTGTGCTGCGAATCGCTCTCCGGCACCGTGTGGCTGAAGCGCAGCTTGACGGGCGCCTGCGCCGACGCGCTGGTCGCACCGAAGGCGAGAAAAACGCTCAGCAGGCCGCTGGCGAGCGGTCGGAATAATGTCTTGTGCATGTCTTGTCTCCTGTTGTTGATCTGTGTCCGGTCTGTCGCTAGGCACCGGCGGGCCGTCGCGTCAGACCGTGACCTTGGCGTCCTTGATGACCTTGGCCCACTTCTGCCTTTCCGTGGCAATGAACTCGGCGAACTTGTTCGGCGAACCGCCACCGTCCTCGGCGCCGAAGCTGGCGAGCTTCTCGGCCACGTCGGGCATGGCGAGCACCTTGTTGAAGTCCTCGTTCATGCGCTGAGCGGTGGCCGTGGGCATGCGCGCCGGGCCGACCAGGCCGTACCAGGTGCTGGCGTCGTAGCCCGCAAAACCCATCTCCGCCACGGTGGTGACCTGGGGGAAAGCCTTCGAGCGCCGGGCGCGGGTTTGCGCGATCGCGACCAGCTTGCCGCTGGCTACATGCGGCGTGGCCGAGGTCATGGTCTCGAAGCTGTAGTCGATCTGCCCGCCGATCAGGTCAGTCAACATCGGAGAGGAGCCACGGTAGGGCACATGCAGCGCATCGATGCCAGCACGCAGCTTGAAGAGCTCCATGGCCAGGTGCTGCGCCGCGCCCGCTCCGGAAGAACCAAAGGTCACCGTGCCAGGCTTGGCACGGCAACGTTCGACCACATCCTTCACGGTGCGGGTCGACTGTGCCGTGTTGCAGATCAGCAAGTTGGGGGTGATACCCACCAGGACGAGTGGGGTGAAGTCGCGCTCCACCACATAGCTCAACGTTGGATAGAGACCGGGCGCGATCGCGTGATTGCTGATGTTCGTCATGAGCAGCGTGGCGCCGTCGCCAGGTTGCCTGGCCACGTACTCGGCGGCGATCACGCCCGCCGCGCCGGCTTTGTTCTCGACCGTCACGGGCACGCCCCACATGACCGATAGCTTCTGGCCCATCACGCGGGCCATCACGTCGGTGCCGCCGCCGGGCGGGAATCCGACGATGATCCGGATCGGGCCCGCCGGTAAAGGCGATTGGGCGCGAACCAGTGGGGTCGCCGTTGCGGCCAGGGCCATGGCGATGAAGTAGCGTCTTTGCATGGTGTTTTGTCTCCGTCTTTTTTTGTCCGCGAGGCGCGCCTACATCGAGGCCGTCAGCATCGCCTGGTAGTCCTCGGGACTGGCCTCGCGCGGGTTGGTCTTGTGGCAGTGGTCTTTGAGCGCGCCTTCGATGACGCGCGGGAAAATTTCGGGCGACACGTCGAGTGCGGCAAGCCCGGCCGGTAGGCCAAGCCGCCGGTTCATCTCGGTAATGGCGGGCGCAACTTCGTCGGCGCCGCCTAGCTCCATGGCCTGGGCCAGGCGGGCCAAGCGCTCGTCTTTCAGCATCGAGGGGGCCGAGGCATTGAAGCGGATCACAGCCGGCAGCAGGATGGCGTTGAGCGTGCCGTGGTGCAGGCGCGGGTTCAGGCCGCCCATTGCATGGCTTAAGCTGTGCACGCAACCCAGGCCCTTCTGGAAGGCGAGGGCGCCCTGCATCGATGCGCTCATCATGTTCAGCCGCGCCTCGCGGTTGCCCGGCGTCGAGGTGGCGGTCTCGATGTGCCGCCAGGCCCGACGCAGGCCGTCCAGCGCGATGCCATCGGCTGGCGGATTGAAGGCGGGCGCCATGAAGGTTTCCATGCAGTGGGCGATGGCGTCCATGCCGGTCGCGGCGGTCAGGAAAGGCGGCAGGCCGAGCGTGAGTTCGGGGTCGCAGATGGCGACGCGTGGAACCAGGAATGGCGACAGCACCCCGACCTTGCGGCCGTCGTCCAGGATCAGCACCGCGCCGCGACCCACCTCGCTGCCCGTGCCCGCCGTCGTCGGCACAGCGATCACTGGTGCCGTGGCCGCCGTGATGCGCGCTACCCCACCTTCGATGGCCGCGAAGGACTTCAGCGGCCCGGCATGGGTGGCGCAGACAGCCACGCCCTTGGCCAGGTCGATCGGCGAGCCGCCGCCGACCGCGATGATGCCGTCGCACTGCTTCTCCACATAGAGCGCCACGGCTGCGCGCATGGCGTGCTCGGTCGGGTTGGAGGGCGTGCCGTCGAACACGACGACTTCGCGGTCGCCCAAGTGCGCTGTGACAAGGTCGAGCACGCCCGCCGCGCGGACCCCGGCGTCCGTGACAACCAACGGGCGGCGGATGCCGATGCGCTCGCATTCCTGTGCGAGAAGTTGCACTGCGCCGAAGTCGATCTGGATCTGGGTGATGTAGTTGATGAGGGCCATGGAGTCTCCGTTGTTTCGCCTTGTCTGCCAGTTGAGCGGGACGGTGCGTTGGGGTGGTGCCACCGGTTCGACCGTCGTTGCGGGGCAAGTCTAGGAAGGGGGACTTGCCGCCACAACGTGGATTTACTTGAAGGTGGGCCAAGAAATTTTCACAACGGCGGACCTGACTTTTTCTTGAAGACCGGCTCAGTTTTTCTCGCTTGGCCGGGCACAGCGCCCCACCTAGACTTTCTCGCGGAACCCATTTCCGCCGCACCGGCGCTTGTGCTGAAGCGGCATCTCCAGGAAAGAGACAACACCCTATGACCCCCTTTCTCAAGGTTGAGCGCGACCAGCGCATCGCCACCATCACGCTGAACAATCCCGAGAAGATGAACGCCATGGACCACGGCATGTGGCAGGGCATTGCCGAAATCTTTGCGCAGACCTCAGCCGACGACGAATTGCGCTGTGTCGTGTTGCGCGGCGCTGGTGGCAAGGCCTTCTCGGCGGGCGCGGATATCGAGGAGTTCACCCGCTTGCGGGCCAACTCGGCACAGGCTCGTGCCTACGCCAAGGTCACCGGCGACGCGATGCAGGCCATCAGGGACAGCAAGCATCCGACGCTCGCGGTCATTGAAGGCGCCTGCGTTGGCGGTGGGCTGGAAATCGCATCGGTCTGCGACATGCGCATCTGCGGCACGTCGAGCCGCTTCGGGGTGCCGGTCAACAAGCTCGGTCTGGTCATGTCGTACGGCGAGCTGGGTGGCTTGGTCGACCTGGTGGGCGGTCCGACGGCGCTGGAGATCGTTCTGGAAGGGCGGGTCTTCGATGCGCAGGAGGCCTTGGCCAAAGGCTTGGTGAACCGTATCGTCGACGACGCCGACGTTGTGACGCAGGGCGAGGCAACGGCGCGTCGCATCGCCAACGGCGCGCCGCTGGTAGCGCGCTGGCACAAAGCGTTCGTGCGACGCCTGGCGCAGCCGGCACCCGTCACGCCGCAGGAGGCGGACGAAGCCTATGCTTGCTTCGACACCGAGGACTTCCGCATCGGCTTCCAGGCCTTTCTGGCCAAGACCAAGCCGGTCTTCACGGGCCGCTGAGCGCGCGCCCGAAACCGAAAATCACGGAGTTATCGCGTGACACTTCCTCTTTCCCGAATCAAGGTCCTCGACGTCAGCCAGATCATGGCGGGCCCTTTCTGTTGCATGTTGCTCGGCGACATGGGGGCGGACGTCATCAAGGTGGAGACACCCGGCGTTGGCGACCAGACGCGCAAGTCGATGGGCTTTCGCCTCAAGGGGGCCGACAGTGGCGGCTTCCTGGCGCTCAATCGCAACAAGCGCAGCGTCGAGATCGACCTGAAGAATCCGGCCGGGCTCGAAGCCTTCTACGCATTGGTGAAGGACGCGGATGTGCTTGTGGAAAACAACCGCCCCGGCGTCGCCGCCCGTCTGAAGATCGACTACGCGACCTTGCGGGCCATCAACCCACGTCTGGTCTACGCCAGCATCTCCGGCTTCGGTCAGACCGGTCCATGGGCCAAGCGGCCGGGTCTGGACCTGATCGCCCAGGCCATGACTGGCGTGATGAGCGTGATGGGGCACCCGGACCAGGCGCCAGTCAAGGCTAGCGTGCCGATCGCTGATCTGGGGGCCGGCCTGTTCGCCGCCTACGGCATCCTGAGTGCAGTGATCGGCCGCGACCTCACGGGGGAAGGCCAGTTCATCGATGCGTCTCTGTTCGAGACGGCGATGGGCCTGTCGGTCTGGGAATCGGCTGAGTACTGGGGCACGGGCGAGGTGCCGGTCCCGATCGGCAGCGCCAATCGGATGAGTGCGCCCTACCAGGCGGTGCGCGCGTCTGACCGCTACTTCGTCATCGGCGCGGCGAACCCGAAGTTGTGGGCCGCCCTGTGCGGCGTGGTCGATCGGGCAGACCTGCTCGAGGACCCGCGCTTCACGGACAACGTGCTGCGCATCCGCAATCGCGAGGTGCTGATCGTCGAACTCGAGCGTGAGTTCGCACGTCGCACGGCCGCTGAGTGGGTCGATGCGCTGCTGGCTGCGGGCGTACCGGCCGCACCGATCTACAACTATGCCGAGGCCCTGTCGAGCGAGCAGGCGGTGGCGCGCAACATGGTGCTCAAGATCCAGCACCCGGTCGAGGGCGAGACCAAGGCACTGGGTTTTCCGGTCAAGCTCAGCGGCACGCCACAGCAGGTGCGGCATCCGGCCCCGCTGCTGGGCCAGCACACCGATGAGATCCTCGGTGAAATCGGCATGAGCCCGCAGGCCATCGACGCGCTTCGACAGGCGGGTGCCTTCGGTTCAGTCCGCGTCGACACAGCCGCCGCGACCTAGCCACTGCAGCGCTGGCGCGACAAACATACACACAACACATCCGGAGACAAGACAATGAGCCCTTCATCCTTCGACCTCGCGCGCCGAAATGGACTGCGCGCCACACTGCTGGCCGCCGCTTCGCTGGCTCTGCCAGTCGCATGGGCCCAGCCCGGCAGCTATCCGCAAAAGCCCATTGAGCTGGTCGTGCCCTGGCAGGCCGGCGGCGGTGCCGACGTGGTTGGCCGCGCATTTGGCGCTGCCGTCGCTAAGCATCTTTCGCAGCCTCTCATTGTGGTCAACCGGCCAGGCGCCAGCGGTGTGCTGGGTCTTGGCGAAGTGGTGAACGCCAAGGCGGACGGCTACAAGATCGTGCTGTCGTCGACCGAACTCACCTTCCTGAACCACCTGGGTCTGGCCAAGTTCTCCTACAAGGACTTGCGCCCGATCGCACGCCTCAACGCGGACCCTGCAGCCGTGGTGGTGCGCGCCGACTCGCCCTATGCGACGCTGGAACAATTCATCGAAGCGTCACGCAAGACCGAATCGAACATCCGTGTGGGCAACGCTGGCCACGGCTCGACCTGGCACATGGCCGCTGCGGCCCTGGCGGAGAAGACCGGCGCAGTTTTCAATCACATCCCCTATCCTGGAGGAGCGCCCGCGGTGCTGGCGCTGCTGGGCGGGCACATCGATGCCGTGACAGTGAGCACGGCTGAGGTCTCGAGCTATGTTGCGGCAGGCAAGCTCAAGGCACTGGCTGTGATGGCTGACGCGCGTGTGGCCGATGGATTTGAGCGCGTTCCCACGCTCAAGGAGCGCAACATCGATCTGTCCATTGGCATCTGGCGCGGGCTCTCGGCGCCGCGCAACACGCCGGACGATGTGATGGTGGTGCTGAAGACCGCCGCAGCCAAGGCGGTGAAGGAGCCGGTCTGGCTCGATGCCCTGCAGAAACTGCATTTCAGCACCGACACCTACGCCGACGATGTGGCACTCGAGGCCGTGATGAGCCGGGAAAGCGCCTTCTTCAAGACACTGGCCGGCAAGCTGAAGCTCTCGAACTGAGCAACAGGAAATCCACGATGACGCTTGCTCCGGATGAACCCTTTGTCGACGCGCATCAGCATTTTTGGGACCTGGGGGTCAACCCCTATCCTTGGCTGCAGGGCGAGACGGTGCCGAACTTTCGCTACGGCGACTATTCGGTGCTGCGACGCAACTACCTGATCGACGACTTTGCGCGCGACACGCGTGGCCATGCACCGGTGGCCACCGTGCATATCGAGGCCGAATGGGATCGTGCGGATCCGGTGGCGGAAACCCGTTGGCTCAATAGTTTGGCTCAGACACAGGGCAGGCCATCGGCCATCGTCGCTCATGCGACGCTTGATCATCCCGGCGTCGCGGACGTTCTTGCGGCCCAGGTCGCGTTCCCGCTCGTTCGCGGCATCCGGCACAAGCCAGTGACGGCGCCGTCACCGGCGCAAGCTCGGCGTGGCCTGACGGGCTCGATGGACGACCCGCAGTGGCGGCGTGGCTATGCCCTGCTGCAGGCGCATGGCCTTTCGTTCGACCTGCAGGCACCATGGTGGAACTTGGACCAGGCGACTGAACTGGCGCATGATTTTCCGCAAACGACCCTGATCCTCAATCACACTGGATTGCCGGTGGATCGCAGTGATGCCGGCTTGCGCGGTTGGCGCGCCGCGCTCGATACCTTGGCGGTACAGCCAAACACCGCGATCAAGATTTCTGGGCTGGGCCAGCGTGGCCGCCCGTGGTTGCAGCAGGACAACGTGCCGCTGATGCGAGATGCCATCGCGATCTTTGGCCCATCGCGTTGCATGTTCGCGAGCAACTTTCCGGTAGACAGCCTGGTGGCCGACTACGGGACACTCCTGGCTGGATTCAAGGCCGCGATCGCCGGACGTCCCGAGGGTGAACGGCGTGCGCTGCTGCATGACAACGCAGAACGCTTCTACAGGCTCGCGCCAGTCGAATCCGTAGCCTGAGCTTCTGCGTCGCGCGCGAGCTCTTCGCGCATCCATTCAAGAAAGGCGCGAATTCGCGGATCCTGGGCGCGATCTTCCGGAAAGATGAGGTAGTAGGCGAACTCCACCTGCATGCTGCCGACGAACGGTCGCACGAGCCGGCCGCTCGCAATATCGTCGACCACCCAGTGCTTCTTCGCCAAAGCGACGCCCAGTCCATCGATTGCGGCACCGATCACGAGGTGGCTGGGCCAGAACGAAGGGCCCCGTGTGGCGTCCACGTCGGCGATTCCCGTGTGCTCAAGCCACATCGCCCAGTTGGGATTGCTCACGTCCGCGTAGGTGCTTTCGTCGTGCAACAGGGTATGGAATCGCAGGTCTTGCGGCGAGGCCAGCGGACGCGTCGGATCCTTCAGAAGCAGAGGGCTGCACACAGGAAAGACCTCGACCGGTAGACATAGCTCGGAGTAGAGCCCCGGATAGATGCCGCGGCCGTAGCGTACGGCCATGTCGAAGTCCTCGCGGGTGAAGTCGACCATCTCCTTGGCCGTGGAGATCTTGAGGTCGATATCGGGATGCGCCTGCATGAAGCGTTGCATCCGGGGCGTGAGCCACTTGACCGCGAAAGTCGGTGGCAGGTTGATCTTGAGCGAGGGGACGCCCAGGGACTGGTGCAATTGGTGGGTGGCGAAGACGAGCTGCTTGAACGCCTCCTGCACGCCGGGCAGATAGGCCTTGCCTGCGGACGTGAGCGTGAGCGACTTGGAGTCGCGCGTGAAGAGCATGACGCCGAGGTTTTCCTCCAACGTCTTGACCTGGTGGCTGACGGCCGAGGGGGTGACGAATAGCTCGTCGGCGGCGCGTGTGAAGCTGAGATGCCGCGCCGCGACCTCGAAGGCACGCAATGCGTTCAGCGGTGGAATGGGTCGTGACACCGAGTCTCCTCTTGAGCTCTGCAGTTCGCGCAGGATTCGATCAAGTATGCGGGCAAACGCTTCAAGTTTTTCTCCGCAATCGCCCTAGAAATACTCGTTTGCCCACGTGCAAGGGCCTTCCTAGACTGGCGCCTGCTCGAAGCGATCGGGCACCGGAACTTCTTCAATGCCCATCCACGGCAACCTTGGAATCTCTGAATGAAAAACGAACTGAAACTGGGTGCTACGGCGCGACGAGCGCTCACGGTGAACATCGAACGCACCGTCGATTTTCTCGGCGAAGCCTTGCGTATCTATGCCACGCCCGAGCTCGTGCGCGACGTGGAGCAGACCTGCCTGGACTTCCTGCTGGCCTATGCGGACGAAGGAGAGAACTCGGTCGGTGCAGAGATCGCACTGAAACACGGTGGCGCCACGCTGCTGGGCCGGCAGGTCGAAATCCATGCGTGCGTAAGCGCAATCGAGGGCCGCAACGTGAGCTTCGACTTCACTGTCAACGAGGATGGCAAAGAAGTCGCAAGCGGAACGCACCGCCGCTTCGTCGTGAACGTAGAACGGCTGCGCGCCAAGGTGCAGGGCAGCCGCATGAAGCCTGTTGCCGCAACCCCCTGATTCCTCGCCTGCCTGTCCATGTGCAGGGGGATATTCGCGCGGCGACTGCCGCATTGTTTTCCTTAAAAATAGATTGAGACAACGTCATGTTCAAGAAACGCTTTCTCCTGCTGTCGATCCTGCTGGCCGGACTGACATCCGCCGCATCGGCGCAGGACCTCACAGGCAAGTACACGCGCACGCCGACGGGCTACCTAATGGTGCTGCGCAATGGCGACGATGTGATCGCCCATATCGAGAGACTTGCGGTGATCGAGCAGATTCCGAGCGCCAGCATCGTGGGCATCGGCTTCATGCGGGAGGCGACCTTTGGCTTCTACGATTTCTCCCGAAAGGTTTTCAATCCCAAGAGCTTCAAGGACGTGGAACTAGCCAATCTGACCGGCAGCATCGCCTGGAAGGAAGGAAAACCATCTATCCACGCCCATGGCATCGTGACCGACGGCACCTTCAACGGGGCCGGAGGCCATCTGCTTGGACTGACGGTCGGCACGGGGTCCTGCGAGATCACCGTGTTGCTGCATCCGCAGCGGCTCGACCGGTTCGTCGATCCGGCGATCGGCGCCAACGTGTTGGGCCTTCATCCCGGTGCCAAGTAACTTTGCAGCCTGAGGAATCATCCATGCAACAACACGACAACTTGATCGCAGGCGAGTGGTGGAAGGGGGTCGGCTACAGCCCGAACCAGAACCCCTCGAACCTCTCGGACACGATCGCCGAGTACGCCCAGGGCGATGCTTCGCATGTCGACGCTGCCGTGGCCGCCGCTACGGCAGCCTTTCCGGCCTGGGCGACGAGTGGTATTCAGGCGCGTTCGGACGCGCTCGACAAGATCGGCACCGAGATCCTCTCGCGCCGAGAGGAGCTCGGTATCCTGCTTTCCCGCGAAGAAGGTAAGACCAGGGTCGAAGGCATTGGCGAAGCCACGCGGGCAGGACAGATCTTCAAGTTCTTCGCGGGCGAATGCCTGCGCCTGTCGGGAGAGGTACTGCCCTCGGTGCGCCCGAACATCGGCGTCGAGATCACTCGTGAGCCCATCGGCGTCGTGGGCTTGATCACGCCGTGGAATTTCCCCATCGCCATTCCGGCTTGGAAGATCGCTCCGGCATTGGCTTTTGGCAACTGCGTAGTCCTCAAGCCCGCCGATCTGGTGCCCGGCTCCGCTTGGGCATTGGCGGAGATTATCAGTCGGTCTGGCATTCCGCCCGGCGTATTCAATCTGGTGATGGGGCGTGGCAGGGTGATTGGCAATGCGCTGGTGAACCACGCCGGCATCCACGCAATCAGCTTCACCGGCTCGGTGGGGGTGGGGCGCAGCATCGCGATTCAGTGTGCGACGAAGCACAAGAAGGTGCAGCTCGAGATGGGCGGCAAGAATCCGCAGGTCGTCCTGGACGATGCGGACCTGGCTCAGGCGGTCGAATTGAGCGTGCAGAGCGCTTTCTATTCCACCGGTCAGCGTTGCACGGCGTCAAGCCGACTGATCGTGACCGACGAGATCTATCCGAAGTTCGTGAAAGCAATGAAAGCTCGCATGGCGAAGATCGAGGTGGGCGATGCGCTGGTTCAGGGCACAGATATCGGGCCGGTCTCCAGTCAGAGTCAACTCGATCAGAACCTGGAATATGTGGAGATCGGGCAGAACGAAGGTGCCACGCTGGCAGCGGGTGGTCAACGTCTGAAGCTGGATACCGAGGGCTTCTACATGGCGCCGGCGCTGCTGGTGGACACCGCGAAGTCCATGCGCATCAACAAGGAGGAGATCTTCGGTCCGGTGGCGAGCGTCATTCGAGTGAAGGACTATGAGGAAGCACTGGTGACGGCAAACGACACGGAATTCGGTTTGTCTGCGGGGATCGCCACGTCCAGCCTGAAATACGCAACGCACTTCAAGCGTCACAGCCAAGCTGGAATGGTGATGGTGAATCTACCTACTGCTGGTGTCGACTACCACGTCCCCTTCGGGGGGCGGAAGGGTTCGAGCTATGGGCCTCGTGAACAAGGCCGCTACGCGCAAGAGTTTTTCACTACCGTGAAGACGGCATATACGCTGGCGTGAGGCGCCGGCGCTGCATGAAGGGCGGGATTTCTCCGACGGAGCTTTTTCACGGTGGGTTGCACACGCAGCAACCTAGAAAAAGCATCGCTGGACCCAGCTCGACCATGCGTGGCACAAGTAATCCTTGCCGAAGTCTGCATGCTACGTCGTGAGCCGCACGGTTTACCGATACCGTAGGCGCCACGTCTTCTTCGAATCGGAAAAGCGCTTGCCGATGATCTGGCGATCAATCGAAGGCTGAACGACCGGGCCAGGTAGGAGGGACTGCAGCAGGTCCACGCTCCGGTGATAGCGCAGCATCGATCCGGCCAGGAAGGTGGGGTCCTGCTTGCCAAACGCGGCCTACGGCGCAAGGCCGAAGATCGTGATGCTGATAGCCGGTTGCATATCGGTCATCGCCTCCCCCATCTCGCGAGCCTGAGGGGGCTGGTGAAGGCCGTTCTCGTGGCAGAGGGCAGCCTGGTCTCTGACAATCCATTCAAATGACGCAGGCGGTCGCAATGTTTGCTGTATTTTGTCCTTTTAAGACACTAGAAAGATGTCGAAGATTAGGTCCTAGTGCGCTGCAGCGCCGCCCGGAGCCCGCGCAAATTCAATGATCGCCGTTACTCTTGAAGGACCTCAAATTGATTCATTTCGACCATGTTTGCCTTGCAACTCCCAATGTCTACGAGTCCACCTTCCGCCTTAGCCTGGAGACCGGCTTGGGCAACTACGACGGGGGCTACTTTCCGCTCTACGGCGTTGGCCATCGCGTGGTGCCGTTGGCGCCGGATGTGTACATCGAGCTCGAAGGCATCGTGGACCAGCGAAAGCTGCGAGACGGTGTTCCCTTCACGGCCTTCATGGAGCGCCAGACCCAAGAGGGCGAACGCTTCATCGGATGGTGCCTTCGCGCGGATACCCGCGACGAACTCGACGCTTTCGCCGCGCACCATCGCACCGCGGTGGACGAGCGAACGACCGGCGTGGATGCAGGTCGCCAGATGATGAACAGGACACGCGGTTTCGCGCTGCAGGCACCCAGCGCGCTCACGGCGTGGCCCTCGGGCAAGCCCAATCTCTATTTCAAACCTGACGCGGGCGTGCATGTGGCGAGCCTGCCAGTCGTTTCTGGATCCGGCACCATCCATGGTCGCAGCGTTGCGTGGATCGAGATTGGCGAATCCGAGGCGGCGCTCGCCGCCTGGCTGGGTGACGTGGCCTCGCCTCGCGGCTTTCCCTTCGAGATCCGCTACAACGGCGGACCCGCCGGCTTCTACGCCGTCGGCGTAGACACGGACGAAGGCGTCAGGGAAATCCGGCGCCCGGCCGTGAAACTGGAGGCACCGTGAAAACGCGGCTTCGAGACCGCGGCGCTTTATGCGTCGCAAGGCGGCATCGTGTCATCGGCGGCGCTCGACTGGCACTGATGGCGACGCTGTTCACAGTGAGTCTCGCGCAAGCTCAAAGCATCTATCCGAACCGTCCCATCACGATCGTGATCGGCTACCCAGCGGGAGGCAGCGTCGATGCAGTGGGGCGTGCCGTGGCCGACGGTCTTGGCAAGCAACTGCCCGCCACCACCGTGGTTGAGAACCTGGGCGGTGCCGCCGGGGCCATCGGTGTGCAGCGCGTCGTCAATGCCGTACCTGACGGCCAGACACTAATCTTCGGCTCCAGCAGCGAATTCGTCGCCACGCAGTTGCTCAATCCAGCACAAAAGTACGACGCGTCGAAGGACCTGGTGCCGGTGGGCTACGTGGGCGCCATTCCGCTGGTGCTGGTCGCGTCGACGCAAAGCGGCGTGAAGACGCTCGAGCAGTTCGTTTCGGCTGTGAAGGCGAACCCCGGGAAGTACAGCTACGGTACGTCGGGCATCGGCTCGTTGCTGCACTTCTCGGGTGAGCTGGCGAAGAAGCAGGCAGGACTGGCAATCACGCACATTCCCTATCGCGGCGCAGGCAACATTGGCAGCGACTTGGCGGGAGGCTCCATCGAGTTTGCATTTCTCGGTCCCGGAGCCGCAAAGCCTTTCATCGACAGCCGTCGCATCGTGCCGATCGCGGTGACCAGCGCTCAGCGCATCACCTTGCTACCGTCCATCCCCGCACTGGGAGAACATCCGGCACTCAAGGGCTATGACCTGGTGGCTTGGTATGCATTGATGGCGCCGCGCAAGACTCCGCCGGACATCGTTGCCAAGCTCCAGGCCGCCTTGAAGGAGTCCTTGCGCGAACCGGCCTTGCGCCAACGTCTGGAGCAGATCGGCGTCGTGGTCGGCCGGGGCGACGAGAACGTCGCGCAAATGATGACGAAGGACACCGGGCAGTACCGGCGCATCGTTGAGTTCGCAGGCATGCGCCAGTAGAGCGCCATGTGCAATGGTCGCGTGGCCCTATCCCGGGCTACGCGTCGGTGTCGGAATCGCAGATGGCGCCTGCGTTGTTGGGCCCCGATGCAATGGGTTTGATCGGACTAAGCCTCAAAGACGATTCAGCCGCCACTCTGCGCCGCGCCGAAAATGGCCGCCCTCGACTGCGAAACCATCTGCGCAGTGCGGCCCGCATCATGATTCAGCAGCCGCCCGCCCGACAGCAGCGCCTGTCCGTCCACGAACACCGTGTCGATCTCCCGCGCGCTGGTCTGCAGCAGGAGGTGGGCGCACAGATCGTCCTCGATCGAATCGCCGAACAGGCCCTTCCGCACGAGCACGATGTCGGCGCGCTTGCCTGCTTTCAGCGAGCCGATCCGATCGGCCATGCCCAAGACTTCCGCACAGCCGATCGTCGCGCGGCGGATCAGATCGGCGGGCCGCAGCAGGGGCGTGCCGGGGCGTACCACAGGCCGGCGGCCGATGACTTCCTCGCGGGCACGCGCCGTCAGGCCGTCGATGAAACCTTGCACGGCGTACATCACGCGCAGCTGCATCAAGGAGTCCGAGGCCACGTGACATGGAACGTCGCAGCCGAACACCACAGGCACGCCGTGCTCGGCGGCACGCCGCACCACGTCAGCAGGCGTGCCCTGCACGTCCGCTGAAGGCGTGAAGCACAGCGGCATTGCGGCGCGCGCCATGCGCTGCAGTTCCTCGTCGGTGACCAGATTGCCGTGGATGCCCAGCAGATCCGGCCCCAGCAGGCCTCGATCGTCCAGCGCCGCAACGTCGCCCAGGGCGTTCAGGTGAATGCAGCTCGCCGCACCCAGCGAGCGAGCGAACGCGAGCTGGCCGGTCAGGTTTGCCGCCCCGATCGATTCGATACCGAAGTTCACCGTTGTGCGGCTGCGCGGATCGTCGAAGCGCTCGAACACCCGCTGCGCATCCGCGAAGCGCGCGGCTTCGCTGTCGAAGGCATCGGGCAACGCACTCATGAACGAGTAGGTGAAGACGTGCCGTATACCGGACTCGCGAAGCCCCTCGATCGCGGCGTCGGCATAGCCGGGCGCGCGAATGTTGTGGCAGTAGTCGACCACCGTGGTGGTGCCATAGGAAACCATCTCGTGGCCACCGACATAGCCCGAGTTGAAGTTGTCGCCCGGCTGAAAGTAGCGACGCAGCGGCAACAGCTTAGTGAAATAGTTTCCTGTCCACAGGTCGGGCACGTAGCCGCGCAGCACCGTCTGCCACATGCAGTTGTGCGCATCGATGATGCCCGGTAGCGCGATCATGCCGGCGGCGTCCACCACCTCCGCCCCTTCGCATCGCGGCCCATGATTGGACGCAATGTCCGGCTCGACTAGCGCGATGGCGCCGTTGTCGATCAGGATGTCGCACCCCCGGATCTCGCCGCATGCATCTTCCATGGTGATGACGTCGGCGTTGCGAATCAGTGTTCGCTGGTTCATGGGATCATTTCGCTCGTGTCGCGCTTGCCCTGACGCGCAAGGCGCCTTTGTTTATCGTTTGATAACTTTGAGGCGATTGGCATAATTTGTCAATCGATCAATAAAACAGATACATTCCGACCCACATGGCCACCAGCAAGCCCTTCGGGGTCCACGACGGCGCAACGCCGCCTGCGCGAAGGCGTCTCGCGCCGGAAGACCGCGAACACCAGATACTCCAGGCGGCGACTGCGTTCTTTGCACGCAAGGGCTTCGACGCCAGCACCCGGGAGCTGGCCCGCGAGCTCGGCATCACGCAGCCGCTGCTCTACCGCTACTTTCCCACTAAGGAGGCCTTGGTCGACCGTGTCTACGAGGACGTGTTCGTCAGGCGCTGGAACCCCGAGTGGGAAGAATGGCTGGCGGATAGGTCGGTTTCATTGCCCGAGCGGCTCAAGCGCTACTTGAAGGACTACGCGCGCTTCGTGCTGCGAGGAGAATGGGTGCGCATCTTCATCTACGCGGGCCTCAGCCGCGGCGGCATCAACCAGAAGTATCTGGCGCGCCTGCGCGAGCGACACTTCGTGGTAATTGCCCGCGAGCTGCGTCACAGCCACGGTATTCCCGAGCCGCGCAACGCGCAGGAAGAGGACGAGGAAGTCGAGCTCGTCTGGGCCATGCATTCGAGCGTCTTCTATATCGGGGTGCGCAAGTGGGTCTACGAATTGCCCACCCCAAAAAATCTCGAGCGGCTCATTGACATGCGCGTCGATGCCTTCATTGCCGGCGTGCCGGTCGTGCTGAAGGCGCAGCGGTCCTGACGGCTCCTTGAGGCCTCTCGGCCGCGCATCGAGCGCTCAGCGTTTCGAGGCACGGGGGCGGGCGCTCTCGCTTCGCCCGCGCACCGGCCGAGCCTGATTGTTTTTCGCTGCGGCCGCGCGGCGCACGCGTGTGGGGTGCGGCACCTGCGGCAGCGCATCGAGAAAGCGCTGCGCCGCGGGCGACACGGCCTCCGGCCGCCAGACGATCCGGTACTCGGTTTGCATCTCCAGCAGCGGCAGCGGTCGAGCAACGATCAGTTCACCCGCGAACTGCACCAGGCTCTCCTGCGCCGCGCACAATCCGAACTCGTTGGCGACCAGCGCGAGCGCCGAGACGATGTCGCCCGCCACGCAGGCCACCCGCGGTTCGAACCCCCGCCGGCGGCAGGCCGTCATAAACTTCGCCCGCAGCGAGGGCCCGTCGCGTTCGGGCGTCACCACCCATTCCGCATCGACGAGCATCTTCAAAGGGATCTCGGGAACCATGACCAGCGGATGTCGCTTGGGCATGAGCAACACGTAGTTCTCGGTGCTGTAGAGCCGCGACGCCAGCGCGGGGTCGGTCACCTCCTGCGTCTGCACGGCGAAGTCGAGCCTGCCGCGGCGCAGGGCTTCGAGTTGCTGAGGTTCCTCCGCGCCCTCGAATTGGAACGCGATCGAAGGATAGGCAAACTGCACCTGCCGCGCCGTGCCGGGGATGATGCCGTTGTAGAGGGCACCGGCCATGTGGCCGATCACCACCGTACCGCCGATTCCGTCGGCCCTGCGCTGCAGATCGCGCATCAGGGTCTCGTTGCTCCTGAGCAGCTGGCGCGCATTCACCAGTAGCTCTCGACCGGCATTGTTGAGGCGCAGGGACCTGCCTACCCGTTCGAACAGCGCGAAGCCCACGCGGGACTCGAGTTGCAGGATGGTGCGGCTCAAGGGCGACGCCGAAATGTGCAGGGTCTCGGCAGCGCGGGAAATGCTTTCGTGCTCGGCCACGCTCACGAATTGGCGGAGCATCCGAAGTTCGATCAGATGCATGCGGGTCTTGGGTTGGTCCAAAGGGAAGCCGGAATTCTAGACACGGGTCTCATGTTCCGACCGTGGCGGGTGCGGTGGTATCCAACGCAACGGGCACCGACTGGCGAACGAGCTCGAGGAACTGGCGCAGCTTGGCGGGGTAGAAGCGTGCGGGCGGGTAAGTGAGAAACACCGGCAGCGGTGGCGCCTGCCAATCGGGCACGACCTC
>NZ_CALRZC010000158.1:0-20226 GCF_943372545.1 Variovorax sp. YR752
CTGCAGGCCTACCAGAGCGACCTGCGGCAGCTGGTGGCCGCGCGCTGAGGCGGCCGGCCTCCATCAGATCATCGGCACCGGCCGCAGCGGGCGCTCGAAGTAGTCGCCCAGCGTTTCGAGCGCATGCGGCTCCAGGATGCGCAGCCAGCCGCCGTCGAGCTTGTACAAACCCAGGCGCTGCAGCCGCCGCATCGTCTTGTTGGTGTGCACCAGCGACAGCCCGAGCGCGTCGGCGATGTGCTGCTGGTTGAACGGAAACTCCACCCACTCGTCGCGCACCATGCCCAGGCGCTGGGCGCGGCGGTACAGGTGCATGAGCAGCATGGCCACGCGCTCGCCGGCGTTGCGGCGGCCCGCGGTGACGAGGTGGTCGTCGACCATCTTTTCCTCGCGCGCGGCGAGCCAGGTGATGTCGTAGCCGAGCCGGGGCTCGGCGTGGAACAGTTCCCACAGGCGGTCGCGCGAAAAGGCGCAGAGCGTGGCGTCGGTCACGGCCTCGACGCCGTGGGTCTGGCCGTCGGCGAACTCGTCCTGCAGGCCGATGAAGTCGCCCGGCAGCAGGAAGCCCAGGATCTGCCGGCGGCCGTCGCTCAGGGTCTTGTAGCGGAAGGCCCAGCCCGCGTAGAGCGTGAACAGCTGCGGGCTGGCCCGGTGCTCCTCGACGACGGTGCCGCCCGCCTCGACGCGCCGGGTGCCGACGCGGAAAGACTCGATGGCCTGGAGCTGCTGCGCCGTCACCGGCAAAAAGGCCTCGAGGCGGCGCAGGGCGCAGTGCTCGCACGCGTTCGCGCCCTGGGGCGGTGCGGCGGCAACGGGATAGTCCTCGAATTTCACGCCGCACTATAGGCTGCGGCGCTGTGTCTTTTGACATTTCGGGGCGCGGGGCGGCTCCCTAGACTCGGAAGCGATTACCCTTCCGCACCGAATGACACAAGAACAATCACCCGCATCAGCCACCGCAGAACCGGAACAACTGCACGAATTCCTTTACTGCAGCCTGCTCGTGCAGGACCTGCCGCCCGCCACAGTGGGCGCCATCGTCACCCAGGCCCGCGCGCGCAATGCCGTGGACGGCATCTCCGGCCTGCTGGTGTTCGACGGCCAGTGCTTCTGCCAGCATTTCGAGGGGCCGCGCGAGGCCGTACAAGGGTTGATGGCGCGGCTGCAGCGCGACCCCCGGCACGTGGCGCTCGTGGTGGTCCACGAAGGCCCGCTGGCCGAGCGGCGCTACACCGGTTTTGCGATGGGCCTGGCCGAATGCGAGGGCCCCGACCCGATCTCGGCCCTGCAGGCCCTGCGCGGGGAGGCCGCGCTGGCGCACTTCCTGGCACTGCGCGGCAGCTTCGACATCAGCAGCTGAACCTGGCGGCGGGCGCAAAAGCGCCAGGCAAAGAAAAAGGCGGCCGAAGCCGCCTTGGTTCAGGAGTGCTGGAGGTGCCAGTCGTGCGGGCGGTCGGTCAGACCGGGTCCCACGCGTAGGTGGCACCGTAGCCATCCCAGGCTTCCATCACGATGCGCTGGCCGGCGGCCACCGTGAGCGACTCGCCCGGGGCCAGCACGATGTCTTCGCTGGGGCCATGGGCCGTGGCGTCGGGCGTGACCCACACGCGGCCCTGCTTGACGCGCAGCACGTTGGCCGACCGCGCCTTCAGGCTCATCGCCTCGCCGGGCGCGATCTGCCAGGCGCCACGGCGCACGGCCGGCGGAATGGCCGCGGTGCGGTTGGCGTGGGACAGGGAAGCGAGCGATTCGTTGGTGCAGACGGCGGTGGACATGGTGTGGACTCCTAAGCTGGTCCGAAGCGCATTGACAGACAGAGAGGTTGGCGCAGTTCGGGAATGAATGATCGTTTCTGCGGCCTTGGAGGTCCAATGAAAACGAGGTAGCCTACTGATGCGCGTTTCGCATCAATCGATCTGGCCGCCGGGACGCACACCAAAGTCATACCCATGCAACATTCGCAAACCCACCTGCGTTCCCGCCCCATTTCCGCGGGGCACCTGCGGGCCTTCGAGGCGGTCGCGCGGCACCTCAATTTCCGCGCCGCGGCCGAGGAAATGGCGCTCACCCAGTCGGCCGTGAGCCGGCAGATCCAGTCGCTCGAAGAAGAGGTGGGCGTGTCGCTGTTCCTGCGTCACACGCGGGCGGTCGAGCTGACCAGCGCCGGGGCGCAGCTGCTGCTGTCGGTGCAGCAGGCGCTGCCGCGCATCGACATGGCGGTGCGCCAGATTCGCCAGAGCGCGGGGCGCAAGAGCGTGGCGCTCACCACCTTTGCCTCGTTCGCCTCGATGTGGCTGATTCCGCGGCTGGAGGCCTTCCAGCGCGACAACCCCGAGATCGACATCCGCATCGACGCCAGCGACATCGCGGTCGACCTCGACGTGGCCGACGTGGACATTGCGCTGCGCTACGGCCCGCCCGAGGCCATGCCCGCCGGCGCCGTGCGCCTGTTCGGCGAAAACCTGACGCCGGTGGCGAGCCCGTGGCTCATCAAGAGCAACCCGCCGATCAAGACGCCGGCCGACATCGCCCGCTTCACGCTCATCGAGGCCGGCGACGCGCACCGCACGCACCTCGAATGGCTCACGTGGCGGCGCTGGTTCGAGGTGAACGGCATGGAGCGCGCGCAGCCCAAGCGCTGGCTCTACTTCAACTATGCCTACCAGATGGTGCAAGCCGCGCTCACCGGCCAGGGCGTGGTGCTGGCGCGCAACTCGCTGGTGGCCGAGAGCCTGGCCAACGGCGACCTGATCGAGGTGCTGCCGCAGCACCGTCTCGATTCGCCAATGGCCTACTGGCTCATCTCGGGGCCGCGCAACGCACTGCGGCCGGAGATCAAGGCTTTTTCCGACTGGCTGGAAGCGCAGGCCGCCATCACGCGTGAAACGGTGGGCGAGGTGCCCGACCCGGACACGGTCGACAACCTCGACTGAACCGGGTCAGGACGTCGGCCAGACGACGCCGTTGTCGTTGAGGATGGCGTCCAGGGGCAGGTCGTGCGCCTCCGGCTCGAAGTCTTCGAGGAAGCCGTTCGTGAAGCCCAGCCCCACGGTGACCGGCCGGGGCTCGAGCGCCGCCAGCGTGCGGTCGTAAAAGCCGCCGCCGTAGCCTAACCGGTAGCCGCCCGCGCTGTAGCCCACGCAGGGCACGAACAGCAGCGTCGGCACGATCAGTTCGGTGTCCTTGGGCTTGGGAATGCCGTAGGCGTCTTCTTCCATCTGGCAGCCCGGGTACCAGGCGTGGAAGGTGAGCGTCTTGTGGACCTTGTCGATCACCGGCAGGCCGATGCGGCGGCGCTGCGTTTCTTCCATGAGCTCGCCGTCTTCCTTCCAGCGGTGCAGGGCGGGCAGGGGGTCGAACTCGCCCTTGATCGGCCAGTAGGCGCCGATCACGGTGTCGGGCCGGCCGACCAGCCAGATCCGCATCACACGCTGCAACAGGTCGGCCCGCGCGAGGCGGTCGGGCATGCCCAGCCGTTGCTCGATGAGCGCCTTTCTCAGCTGGCCCTTCAGAAAACTCGCGGTGGCCGAGGTGTCGGCATCCTTTGACTTGTCCATAATCCCCCGATGCAGTTCCCAAGCATTTTGGCATCCGCGCGCGCTCATCCGCGTCGCGGCGCGCCCGCCCTGATTTTTTCCGCCGTTCTTGCACTCGCCGCGCTGCTGTCGCAACAGCCCGCCGCCGCGCAGAACAACACCAACGACGACGTGCTGGTCCAGATGAAGCAGGCCTTCCAGCGCGGCGACAAGGCCCGCCTCACGGCCCTGCTGCCGCAGGCCCGCGGTCACGCACTCGAACCCTGGGCCGCCTACTGGGAGCTCAAGGCCCGCCTGCAGGAAGCCGCGCCCAACGAGGTGCAGGACTTCTACGCCCGCTACCCCAACACCTACCAGGAAGACCGCCTGCGCAACGACTGGCTGCTGCTGCTCGGCCAGCGCCGCGACTGGGACGGCTTTGCCGCCAATATCGCCGGCTTTCGCATGGCCGACGACGCCCAGGTGCGCTGCTATGCGGTGCTGGTCGACACGCTGCGCACCGGCACGGCCACGCAGGCGCAGGCCGACGAGGTGCGCCGCAACTGGTTCGCGCAGAAGGACAGCGACGACGGCTGCCTCACCGCCGCCGACCGCATGGTCGCGGCCCGCCTGATGACCACGAACGACGCCTGGAAGAAGGCGCGCCTGGCCATCGAGGCCAACCGGCCCGCAGCCGCACGCGGCGCCGTCACCATCGCCGCACCCGACGCGCTGCCGCTGTTCGAAGAGGTCAACGCCAGCGCTGCCAAGTTCCTCACCGGCCGCGCCTTCGTGGCCGCCAAGTCGCGCAAGGAACTGGTGGTGCTCGCGCTCATCAAGATCGCGGTCGCCGACCCCGACCAGGGCGCTGCGCAGCTCGACAGCAAGTGGAGCCCGATGCTCTCCGCCGAAGAGCGCAACTGGGTCTGGGGCACCATCGGCCGTGCGGCCGCGAACAAGCTCTCGCCGATGGCCGTGAGCTACTTCGGCAACGTCACGAAGAACAGCGACCTGTCGGACGACATGCTCGGCTGGCGCGTGCGCGCCGCACTGCGCGCCAGCCAGTGGAAAGACGTCGCACCCGCCATCAACGCCATGAGCGATGCCGCCCAGCAAGACCCCACCTGGGTCTACTGGAAGGCCCGCGCGCTCAGCACCGCCGGCGGCGACGAGCGCCGCGCCCAGGCCCGCGAGCTCTACACCAGCATCGCCGGCACGCGCGGCTTCTACGAAATGCTGGCGCTCGAAGAGCTGGGCCAGCGCGTCGTGGCGGCCACGCGCCCCGCGCCGCTCACGCCAGAAGAAAAGAACGCCGCGCGCACCAACCCGGGCCTGCAGCGCGGCCTGCAGGCCATCGGCATGGGCCTGCGCTCCGAAGGCACGCGCGAGTGGAACTACGCCACCAACCTGCACGAGAAGGGCGGCATGGACGACCGCGCCCTGCTGGCCGCTGCCGACCTGGCCTGCCAGCGCGAGGTGTGGGACCGCTGCATCAACACCAGCGAGCGCACCAAGGGCGTGATCGACGTCGAGCAGCGCTTCCCCATGCCGTTCCACGACACGGTGCTGCGCAAGAGCCAGGACATCGGGCTCGACCCGGCCTACGTGTACGGCCTGATCCGCCAGGAAAGCCGCTTCATCATGGACGCACGCTCGGGCGTCGGCGCTTCGGGCCTCATGCAGGTCATGCCCGCCACCGCGCGCTGGACCGCCCGCAAGATCGGCATGACCGACTTCACGCCCGGCCAGATCAACGACCGCGAGACCAACATCACCATCGGCACCAACTACCTGAAGCTCGCGCTCGACGACTTCGATGGTTCGATGGCGCTGGCCGCCGCGGCCTACAACGCCGGCCCCGGCCGCCCGCGCAACTGGCGCAACGGCCCGGTGATCGATGCGGCCATCTGGGCCGAGAACGTGCCCTTCAACGAGACGCGCGACTACGTGAAGAAGGTGCTGGCCAACACCACCAACTACGCCGCCCTCATCAGTGGCAAGCCGCAGTCGCTGAAGGAGCGCCTGGGCCGCGTGGGCCCGCGCAACGCCGCCGAGCCCGAGCCGAACAAGGACCTCCCCTGACATGACCTGGCGCGATGAGGTGCTCGACACCGTCGCGTCCGAGTTCTCGGACGTGGGCGATGTCGCGCAGCTCACGCGCATCGCGGTGCGGCTGCTGCTGGCGGCCGTGCTGGGCTTTTTTCTGGGCTTCGAGCGCGAGCAGCAGGGCAAGGCGGCTGGCGTGCGCACCCACATGCTGGTGGCCATCGGCTCGGCGCTGTTCGTGCTGATTCCGCAGCAGACCGGCATCGTGCCGGCCGACATGAGCCGCGTGATCCAGGGGCTGGTAGCCGGCGTCGGTTTTCTGTGCGCCGGCACCATCCTCAAGCAGGGCAAGGACGAATCCCACGTGCAGGGCCTCACCACCGCCGCCGGGCTCTGGATGACGGCCGCCATCGGCATGGCCTGCGGGCTGGGGCGCGAGGTCACGGCCGTGCTCAGTGCGCTGCTGGCGCTCGCGGTGCTGTCGCTGGTGCCGCGCCTCGTGACCCTGATCGAGCGCGTCGTGAAGCCAGCGGCGGATGCGGGCGCCTCCGGCCCGCGCGTGATCGTGCCGCCCGAATCGCGCCGCGACGACGAACGTTGAAGCGGCCTGCATCAATTCGCGCCGCCTTCGGCATCAATCGCAGCGCGCCGCCCGGCTAGCATCGACGGCTTTGCCCCGCATTCCCGCAATGACCCGGAGACCCTGACAGATGTCCAAGCTCTACATCGGCAACAAGAATTACTCGTCGTGGTCCATGCGCCCCTGGGTGCTCATGACCCAGGCCGGCATTCCCTTCGAAGAGGCGATGGTGCGCTTCGATTCGTTCGATGCCACCTCGCAGTTCAAGCACGTGATCGGCGCCATCAACCCCGTGGCCAAGGTGCCGGTGCTGGTCGACGGCGACCTTGCCGTGTGGGACACGCTCGCCATCGCCGAGTACCTGGCCGAGCGCTTCCCCGAGAAGCAGCTGTGGCCCCAGGGCGTGGCCGAGCGGGCCCGCGCGCGCAGCGTCTGTGCCGAGATGCATTCGGGTTTCACCAACCTGCGCGGCGCCTGCCCGATGAACATCGAGGCCTCGCTGCCCGAGGTGGGTGCGCGGCTTTTGGCCGAGCAGCCCGGCGTGCAGGAAGACCTCGACCGCATCGTGCAGATGTGGACCGAGCTGCTCGAGACGCACGGCGGCCCGATGCTGTTCGGCGCCTTCACCATCGCCGACGCCTTCTTCGCGCCGGTGGGCATGCGCATCCGCGGCTACGGCCTGCCGGTGCCGCCGGCCATCGACGCGTACATCGCGCGCGTGGCGGCCCTGCCGGGCGTCGCCGCATGGATCGCGGGCGCCCTGGCCGAGAAGACCTTCGTGGCCTTCGACGAGCCTTACCGCACCTCGCGCGACTGAGGCTCGCCGGACTTCATCAGAACCGGTACGTCGCCGCCAGGTAGGTGACGATCGGGTTCAGCTTCAGGCTCGACTCGCTGCGCGCCACCGGCAGGCCGGTGATGCTGGTCGTCGTGAGCTTGGCCTTGGTCTTCAGCGGGATGTACGACACCGAGAACGACACGCCCCAGTGCTTGTCGAACTGGTAGGCCACGCCGGCGTTGAGCACGGGCGCGAACGAGCTGTCGAGCTTGGCGGTGGTGTTCACCGACGACGGACGCACGTGGAACTGGCTGGCCAGCGCGCCCTGCAGGTTCGACGTGAGCTTCACGTCGCTGTACCAGACATAGGTGGCGCCCAGGCCCACGAACGGACGGAAGGCGTCGTTGCCTTCGTTGAAGTAGTACTTGGCCAGCACGGTCGGGCTCCACTGGCGGGCCTGGCCGAGCTCGCCCACGCGCGCCAGCGTGCCGGTGCCGTGGAGCTTGAACTTGGGCGGCACGCCGAGCACGCCCTCGACGGCCCAGTGGCTGTCGACGAAGTAGGCGATGTTCATGCCCAGCGTGTCCGAGTTGCTGACGCTTGCGCCCGAGCCGGCCAGCACGCTGTGCACGGGCGAGGTCACGGTCAGCGGCTTGCTCGAATCCTGCGGCGACAGATGGAACCAGCCGGTGCCGACGACCCAGTCGCCCGCGTTCTGCGCCATGGCGCTGCCCGACGTCAGGCCCCCGAGTGCCGCCAATGCCAACGATGCTGTTGTTGTGAGTTTCTTCATAGGTGTGAATGCTCCTTGGGTGTTGAAAACAGCCCCGCGCGCGGGGGCGCCGGCCAGCGACCGGTGCTTCGCGCGATGCGAATTTACGAACGGTCGTTCGCATCGCTCGAAGATTATCGAACGACCGTTCTTTTTGTACAGGGCGAGTATCCCTACACTGCACTCATGAACATTTTTCTCGTCGGCGGTGCACTGCGCGACCGGCTGCTGGGCCGTCCTGTGTCCGACCATGACTGGCTCGTGGTGGGCGCCACGCCCGAGGCCATGGTGGCGCGCGGCTACCTGCCCGTGGGGCGCGATTTCCCCGTGTTTCTGCATCCGCGCACGCGCGAGGAGTACGCGCTGGCCCGCACCGAACGCAAGAGCGCGCCGGGCTACCGCGGCTTCGTCGTGCATGCGGCGCCCGACGTCACGCTGGAGCAAGACCTCGCGCGGCGAGACCTCACCGTCAACGCCATTGCGCTGCCCGCCGAGCACGTGGCCGACGACGGCAGTTTCGATCCGCGCCCCGAGACGCTGGCTGACCCTTTCCAAGGCCAGCGTGACCTGCGCGACAAGGTGCTGCGCCACGTGACCGACGCCTTCCGCGAAGACCCCGTGCGCATCCTGCGCGTGGCACGCTTTGCCGCGCGCTTCGACGACTTCACCGTCGCGCCCGAGACCATGGCGTTGATGCGCGAGATGGTCGCGGCCGGCGAGGTCGATGCGCTGGTGCCCGAGCGCGTGTGGCAGGAGCTCGCGCGCGGCCTCATGGAAACGCGGCCCTCGCGCATGTTCGACGTGCTGCGCGACTGCGGCGCGCTCGCCGTGCTGCTGCCCGAGGTCGATCGGCTCTGGGGCGTGCCGCAACCGGCGCAGCACCACCCCGAGATCGACACCGGCGTGCACCTGATGATGGTGCTCGACACCAGCGCGCGCCTGGGCGCCACGCTGCCCGTGCGCTTCGCCTGCCTCATGCACGACCTCGGCAAGGGCACCACGCCGGCCGACATGCTGCCGCGCCACATCAACCACGAGCTGCGCAGCGTCGACCTGCTGCAAGACGTGTGCGAACGCTGGCGCGTGCCCGTGGAGCTGCGCGAGCTGGCCGAGGTGGTGGCGCGCGAGCACGGCAACATCCACCGCAGTGCCGCGCTCGGCGCCACGCCGCTGGTGCGGCTGCTGGAGCGCTGCGACGCCTTCCGCAAGCCGGCGCGCTTCGCCGAGGCGCTGCTGGCCTGCGAATGCGACGCGCGCGGCCGGCTCGGCTTCGAAGACAACGCCTACCCGCAGCGCCCGCGCCTGCTCGCGGTGCTCGCGGCGGCCCAGGCCGTGGCCACCGACGTGGTGGCGCGCGAGGCGCAGCAGGCCGGCGCCACCGGGCCGCGCATCGGCGAGGCGATCCACCGCGCGCGCATCACGGCGGTGGCGGCGTCATTGCCGGCCACGGCCGACTAGGGCCTGCTCACCCTATTTCTGGCGTCGCGTTGGCCGGCAAAGGGGCTGGCTGCAAGGCGCGCGTGCGCAGCAAGGCTTCTGCCTTGCAAGCGCGGGCAACGCCGCAGACGGCCCCTTTGCCGGCCAACCCGAAGGGAAGGTCTGCCACGGCGGGCCACTCGGCGTTGCGCTCCTTGCGTGTGCGCATGCACACGCGGCGTCACGCGCCTTGATTGGCCCGCCGTGGCAGACCTTCGCGACGCCAGAAATAGGGTGAGCAGGCCCTACCCTCATCGGCGCACGCCGGGACTTTGGCCGACACGCGCCGCGTGCGAGCCGTGCTATGGTTTTTCCCAATGCCAAAGTCCTCCAGCAGCAACGCACAGTTGCCTCCTCCGCCGGGCCGGGACGCCGCCCTTTTTCTTGATTTCGACGGCACGCTGGTCGGCCTTGCCGCCACGCCTGAAGCCATCGAGGTGCCGCCCGCCCTCGTGCCCCTGTTGAGCGACCTGCGCGACCTGCTCGGTGGCGCGCTCGCCGTGGTGTCGGGCCGCCAGATCGACGCCATCGACCGCTTTCTCGCGCCGCTGCGGCTGCCCGCCGCGGGCGAGCACGGCGTGCAGCGCCGCGATGCCAAAGGCGGCATGCAGGAGCAGCGCGCGCCCGACCTCGTGCCCATCCTCGACGTGGCCAACGAACTCGCGCGCATCCACGAAGGCCTGCTGGTGGAGCGCAAGCACGCCGCCATCGCGCTGCATTACCGGCTCGCGCCGCAGCTCGAGGCCGTGTGCCGCGACGCGATGACGCGCGCCATCGAAGGCCGTCCGCAGCTGGAGCTGCTGCACGGCAAGTTCGTGTTCGAGGTGAAGCCCACGGGCGTGAACAAGGGCCTCGCGATCGAGGCTTTCATGAATGAGGCACCCTTCGCGGGCCGCACGCCGATCTTTGCGGGCGACGACACCACCGACGAGAGCGGCTTCGCCGTCGTGCAGCCGCGCGGCGGCGTCGCGATCAAGGTCGGTGCCGGGCCCAGCCTGGCGCTGCACCGGCTCGAATCACCGCGCGCGGTCTACGAATGGCTGGTGCAGGCACGCGATCGGCTGGCCGCACCTGCCCCCAAGAACACATCACCGAGGAATCCCGCATGAGCGAACACCAACTGTCGGAGGCCCCGGAGGACCGCGCGGGCGACGCCCTGGCGGGCGCGGCGGGCCCCGACGAACAGGCGCCGGCGGACGTCGCGAAAGTTGCGGCGAAAGTGGCCGCGGCCCCACCGCGCGGCTTCGCGCCGCCGGCCGAGCCTTCGCTCAATGTCGGCGTCATCGGCAACTGCGCCTACAGCGCGCTCATCGATGCGCGCGCCCGCGCCGTCTGGTGCTGCCTGCCGCGCTTCGACGGCGACCCGGTCTTCAACGCGCTGCTGCACCCCGGCGAGGAAGCCGGCGCCTGGGCCATCGAGATCGAGGACTTCGCTTCCAGCAAGCAGTGGTACGAACCCAATACCGCCGTGCTGCGCACGCAGCTGTTCGACAGCGCAGGGCAGGGCATCGAGATCACCGACTTCGCGCCGCGCTTCTACAGCCGCTCGCGCTACTTCCGCCCGCTCATGATGGTGCGCCGCGTGCGTCCCATTGCCGGCGCGCCGCGCATCCGCGTGGCGCTCGACCCGCGCTTTCAATGGGGCGCTTCGGAACCCATCGAGGTCACACGTGGCAGCAACCACATCCGCTACGTCGGTCCTGACGTGACCTTGCGGCTGAACACCGACGCGTCGATCTCGCACATCCTGTCGCGCCAGCCCTTCGTGATCTCGCGCGAGTACAACTTCATGTTCGGCGTGGACGAGACGCTGCTCGAAGGCATCGCCGACACCGCGCGCAAGTTCGAACAGGAAACCATTGCGTACTGGCGCACCTGGAGCAAGCGCCTGGCCATTCCCTTCGAGTACCAGGACGCGGTGATCCGCGCGGCCATCACGCTCAAGCTCTCGCTGTACGAGGACACCGGCGCCATCGTCGCCGCCATGACCACCAGCATCCCCGAGGCGCCGGGCAGCCAGCGCAACTGGGACTACCGCTACTGCTGGCTGCGCGACGCCTTCTTCGTGGTGCGCGCGCTCAACTCGCTGAGCGAGGTGGGCACGATGGAAGACTACCTGCGCTGGCTCGGCAACGTGGTGATCGGGTCGCACGGCGAGCACATCCAGCCGCTGTACGGCATCGGGCTGGAGCGCGAATTGCCCGAGTCTTTTGTCGACGGCCTGCCCGGTTACCGCGGCATGGGCCCGGTGCGCGTGGGCAACCAGGCGCAGGAGCACTTCCAGCACGACGTGTACGGCAACATCGTGCTCGGCGCGGCGCAGGCTTTTCACGACCACCGGCTGCTGAGCCGCGCGGGCGTGGCGGAGTTTCCGCACCTCGAAGCGGTCGGCGAAAAAGCGGTGCGCGTGTACGGCACGCCCGACGCCGGCATGTGGGAGCTGCGCACGCGCGCCCGCGTGCACACCAGCTCGGCGCTCATGAGCTGGGCCGCCTGCGACCGGCTCGCCAAGATCGCGCGCACGCTGGAGCTGCCCGAGCGCGCGGCCTACTGGCACGGCCATGCGGCGCGCATGAAGGAAGAAATTCTGGCCAAGTCGTGGAGCGAAGAGCGCCAGGCCTTTGCCGAGAGTTTCGGCGGCCACGAGCTCGACGCCAGCATCCTGCTGATGGTCGAGGTGGGCCTGATCGATGCGCGCGACCCGCGCTTCATCTCCACCGTCGACGCGATGGAAAAGTCGCTCTGCGACGGCCCTTACATGCGCCGCTACGAAGCGGCCGACGATTTCGGCAAGCCCGAGACCGCCTTCAACATCTGCACCTTCTGGCGCATCGACGCGCTGGCCAAGATCGGCCGTAAGGCCGAGGCGCGGCAGATCTTCGAGACCATGCTCGCCGCGCGCAACCCCCTGGGCCTGCTGTCGGAAGACACGCACCCGGTGACGGGCGAGATGTGGGGCAACTTTCCGCAGACCTATTCGATGGTCGGCATCATCAATGCGGCCGTGCGCTTATCCGCTCCTTGGGATTCGTGCATATGAGCCGTCTCGTCGTCATCTCGAACCGCGTGGCCGACCCGCGCAAGCCGGCAGCCGGCGGCCTGGCCGTAGCCCTGGGCGAAAGCCTGCAGCAGAGCGGCGGCCTGTGGTTCGGCTGGAGCGGGCAGATCGTCGAAGGCGGCCCCACGGGCGAAGGCGAGCTGCACACGCAGCAGGCCGGCAAGGTCACGCTCGCCACCATCGACCTGAGCCGCGACGACCACGACAGCTACTACCTGGGCTACAGCAACGACGTGCTGTGGCCGGTGTTCCACGACCGGCTCGATCTGGCGCACTTCGAGGCCGGCTTCATCGGCGGCTACCGGCGCGTGAACCAGCTCTTTGCGCGCAAGCTGCTGCCGCTGCTGCGCGAGGACGACATCCTCTGGGTGCACGACTACCACCTGATCCCGCTCGCGGCAGAGCTGCGCGCCATGGGTTGCAAGCAGCGCATCGGCTTCTTCCTGCACATTCCGCTGCCGCCGCAGATCATCATGGCGGCCATTCCGCAGCACGAGTGGCTGATGCGCTCGCTGTTCTCGTACGACCTGATCGGTTTCCAGGCCGAGCAGGACGTGCAGCACTTCGCGCACTACGTGCACAACGAGGCGCACGGCGAAGCGCTGGGCGGCGACCTGTTCCGCGCCTACGGCAACACGGTGCGCGCGGCTGCCTTTCCGATCGGCATCGACGTCGACGAGTTCGCGGCGCTCACGCACGCCAAGGAATCGCGCGACATGTACGAGACCATGAAGCGCGAGTACTCGAGCCGCCGGCTGCTCTTGGGCATCGACCGGCTCGATTATTCGAAGGGCATCCCGCAGCGCGTGCGCTCGTTCCGCGAGCTGCTGGCCAACTACCCCGAGAACCGCCGCAGCGCCACGCTGATCCAGATCGCCTCGCCCACGCGCGAGACGGTCGATGCGTACGGCGACATCCGCCGCGAACTCGAATCGCTGTGCGGCGCCATCAACGGCGACTACGGCGAGCTCGACTGGATGCCGGTGCGCTACATCCACCGCATGGTCGCGCGCAAGCGGGTGCCGGGGCTGTGCCGCGCGGCGGCCGTGGGGCTGGTGACGCCGCTGCGCGACGGCATGAACCTCGTGGCCAAGGAATACATCGCCGCGCAAGACCCGGCCGACCCTGGCGTGCTGGTGTTGTCGCGTTTCGCTGGTGCGGCCGAGCAGCTGAAGGAAGCGCTGCTAGTGAACCCGTACGACACGCACGGCACCGCCGAGACGGTGCAGCAGGCGCTGCAGATGCCGCTGGAAGAGCGGCGCGAGCGGCACCAGAAGCTGCTGGCGCGCATCCGGGCGCAGGACATCCACTGGTGGCGGCGCACGTTCCTCGAAGCGCTGCGCGAGGCGGCGAGCGAGCGCTGATCGTTTCAGGAGCCCGCGTCAGCCCAGCGGAATGCGGGCCCCGAACTTCGCGCGCTTGAGGCTGAAGAACGCCTTCACATTGCGCACGTTGGCGTCGGCCGTGAACAGCCGCTGCGTCAGCGCGCCGTAGCCGGGCATGTCGCGCGCCACCACCACCAGCACGAAATCGGGCCCCGGCGACACGCGCCAGCACTGCTGCACCGCGTCGTCCGCGATCACGCGGGCCTCGAACGCGTCGAGCGCGGCGGCGTCCTGCCGGTCGAGCGAAATCTCCACCACCGCCTGCAGGCCGTGGCCCAGCACCGTGGCGAGCCGGTCGGGGGAGAGCAGGGCGACCTGGCGCTCGATGAGCCCTTCCTGCCGCAACCGCTGCACGCGGCGCAGGCAGGTCGGCGGCGAGATGCCGACCTCGGCCGCCAGGCGCTGGTTGGTCTGCGAGGCGTCGTGCTGGAGCGCGTCGAGCAGCTTGAGATCGATCGCGTCGAGGGAGATTGATTCCATGTTGGTTGAAATTATGGAATAAAACTCCATCTGCAGGTTTGGGTGAAATAAAAGTCCAAAACCGTGGAAATTTAGACGCCATATTTCTTGGTCGCCTCCCTACCATCGAGCCCTTCTGTTCTTCAAGACAAGGTACACCTATGTGCGGCATCGTCGGCGCAGCCTCCCATCGCGACATCGTTCCGGTCCTGGTCCAGGGCCTTCAGCGGCTCGAATACCGTGGCTATGACTCCTGCGGCGTCGCGGTGCATGCGGGCGGCCTGAGCCGTGCGCGCACCACCTCGCGTGTGGCCGAACTGCTGACCCAGGTGCGCGACGACAAGATCGAAGGCCTCACCGGCATCGCCCACACGCGCTGGGCCACCCACGGCGCACCGGCCGTGCACAACGCGCATCCCCACTTCAGCCACGGCCCCGGCGCCGACGCACCGGCCGCGCGCCCGGGCCGCATCGCGCTCGTGCACAACGGCATCATCGAGAATCACGAGCCGCTGCGCGCCGCGCTCGAAGCCAAGGGCTACGTGTTCGAGAGCCAGACCGACACCGAGGTCATCGCCCACCTCGTCGACAGCCTCTACAACGGCGACCTGTTCGAAGCCGTCAAGGCCGCCGTGCTGCAACTGCATGGCGCCTACGCCATCGCCGTCATCTGCCGCGACGAACCGCAGCGCGTCATCGGCGCGCGCGCCGGCTCGCCGCTGATCCTCGGCGCGGGCAAGGACGGCACCGAGAACTTCCTGGCCAGCGACGCGATGGCGCTGGCCGGCGTGACCGACCAGATCGTGTACCTCGAAGAAGGCGACGTGGTCGACCTGCAGCCGGGCAAGTACTGGATCGTCGACAAGAACCACAAGCCCGTCACCCGCACCGTGCGCACCGTGCACGCCCACAGCGGCGCGGCCGAGCTGGGCCCGTACCGCCACTACATGCAGAAGGAAATCTTCGAGCAGCCGCGCGCCATCGGCGACACGCTCGAAGGCGTCGAGGGCATCGTGCCCGAGCTGTTCGACGGCATCGGGCAGGACGGTGCCACCGGTGCGAGCGCGCACCGCGTGTTCCAGGACATCGACAAGATCCTCATCCTGGCCTGCGGCACCAGCTACTACAGCGGCTGCACCGCCAAGTACTGGCTCGAGAGCATCGCGAAGATTTCAACCCAGGTCGAAATCGCCAGCGAGTACCGCTACCGCGACTCCGTGCCCGACCCCAAGACGCTGGTCGTCACCATCAGCCAGTCGGGCGAAACCGCCGACACGCTGGCCGCGCTCAAGCACGCGCGCTCGCTGGGCATGGAACAGACCCTGACCATCTGCAACGTCGCCACCAGCGCCATGGTGCGCGAGTGCAAGCTGGCGTACATCACGCGCGCTGGCGTCGAAATCGGCGTGGCGTCGACCAAGGCCTTCACCACCCAGCTCGCGGGCCTGTTCCTGCTGACGCTCGCCATCGCACAGGCCAAGGACCGCCTGAGCGCCGTCGACGAAGCGCGCTACCTGAAGGAAATGCGCCACCTGCCGGTCGCGCTGCAGTCGGTGCTCGCGCTCGAGCCGCAGCTCATCGGCTGGGCCGAAGACTTCGCGCGCAAGGACAACGCCCTGTTCCTCGGCCGCGGCCTGCACTACCCGATTGCACTCGAAGGCGCACTCAAGCTCAAGGAAGTGACCTACATCCACGCCGAGGCCTATGCCGCCGGCGAACTCAAGCACGGCCCGCTCGCGCTCGTCACGAGCGAGATGCCCGTGGTCGCGGTGGCGCCCAACGACGCACTGCTCGAAAAGCTCAAGAGCAACCTGCAGGAAGTGCGCGCCCGCGGCGGCGTGCTCTACGTGCTGGCCGACGGCGACACGCAGATCGCCAGCGGCGAAGGCCTGCACGTGATCCGCATGCCCGAGCACTACGGCGCGCTGTCGCCGCTGCTGCACGTGGTGCCGCTGCAGCTGCTGGCGTATCACACGGCGTGTGCGCGCGGGACCGATGTCGACAAGCCGCGGAACCTCGCTAAAAGCGTGACGGTGGAGTGAGGGGCGCGTGGGCGGCGCGATCCTGATGATCGCGCCAAATAAAGTCTCGAACGTGCAAATAGAGCTTTAAATACTCTGCATTTGTTGATTTCCGTTTGCGAGTGATCCAGTGTTCCATCCGAGCAACGGCCGAAAGAAATTACGGCCGGTCAGTTCGCGATGGACAGGTGGATCAAACGTCCACGGAAATCAACAAGGAGTGATCCGACGCTAGCGTCGAATGCAGCTCACAGAGGCGACAGAACCCAAGGGCTCGTTTTGTCAGTCATGAGATCTTCGGCAATGCCGATGATTCCGCCCAGAGTCATGTTCTGACCCGCCCAGCTGGCCCGGCCAATGATGTAGCTCTTTGCAAACTGCGGCCAGGACGAGAAATTCGAGCGCAATTCTTTGTCTGCATGCGCAAGAATGCGATCGAATTCAGCCTGCTCGATGTATTTGCAGTCCAATGACATCCGTGCAACCGTGACGAGGCGACCCAGATCCCAGGCAAGGATGCCGGCGCTGTAATCCTTGGGAAGGTACGAGCCATTGACTTTGTCTTCGAGAAGACGAAAAACGGACCGCAGATTTTCCAGCATCTCCATCGCCTGCGCCAAAGCCGAGAAAACGAGGTCTTTTTCCTCACACGGCCCCTGTGCGGCAATCTGCTCGCGCACCGTTTCCGGGGAACCGTATCGACCGCTGGCTATCAAGGCCTCGAGAATCTCCTGGCGGCCGTCTCCTGAAGCACCATCGCTGTCAATACGAAAAACAATGTCGTAAAAAAAGCGATGGCCATGGCGACCGAGCGACGCCAGGGTTTCAGCAGCCTCCTGAGGCGAGCGTATGCCCCAGTGTGAGCCAAGTCCCTCGGAGAGAGTTTCGTCAGACAGCCCCGTTGCGTAGCTGTCGCAATACGCCATGATCTGTTCGGAGTTGATGAGCCCCGCTTGAAGTGCTCGCTGCGCGACCGGGTCCGCTGCGGCTCCATCGGGGCAATTCCTGTATTTTTTTCCAGAAACTATCTGGAACAACTTCTTCAAGAAACCCATGGGTCAAATTTGCTTGAAGGCGGCATTGACGGCGCGATGCTTGAGCGCATTCACAAGAACATCAAAGTCTGAATCCTTTGCCATGTGAATGGCATCGAACTCATGCTTCTTGGAGGCCATCGACGGCGTGCTGATTTCTATTGTTTTCTCTGCACTCGATGTCGAGGTTTCCGGAATGTCCGTGATGGTGACTTTTTTGATGGCGTCATAGCCCACCGTCGTCAGTACGCCAGCGAATTTCTTGACGGTCGTGAAAGACATGCTCTTTTCATCAAGCACAATGCTGGCGCCCTGACTGTTGGCTGCGCGCTTCTTGAAAAGTGTTCCGACCGTAAGGTACGTGACATACGCCCCGATCAACATGAGAACGCCATTGGCCACGCCGGTCGGCAGGTGAAGCCGAAGGGTTCCTATTTTCAGATCGGCAATCGGATAAAAAATGGCGGCGATGATGATTGACGGGCCAATAAGACCGAAAACGTACTCGAGAATCGAGTATTCCATCTTGTAATTAATGGTCTGCATGTAGCATATTTCCTTATATTTGATTTTGGCCGGGCGATCGCCCGGCAGGTAGTCGGTCCTGAAAATTCCTCCAACCCCCAGACTAATGTAACAAGTCGCATCTAGATGCCGCCAGCCCGCTGTACCTCCAATGCGCCTGCAAAGTCTTCGCCTGCCTTCGTGCGCAACACGTGCATCGCGATGGCGGTGAGCGCACTTCTGGCTGCTTGCAGTTCACACGATCCCCAGCCGCCCGCGCGAATGCCACCCGCACCTGCTGCCCACACCACGGTGGTGATGCTGCCGCCCATCGCGTACGGGCATGACCAAGGCCGCCAGATGTCTGAATCCGATGACGCGTGCGGTGTGCAGGAACCGCTGCGTCAGGCCGTGCAGGATCAGTTGAAGGCGCGGTATGACGTTGTGCGCCCCGTGCCCGGTACCACCGGCAGGGAAGCCGCCCTTTGGCTGAAGATCGAAATCATGGACATCGTGACCGTCAGCGCCGGCGGCCCCACGATCGTGGTCATCCATGCGGTGCTTGAACAACCGGGACTGCCCACCGCGCAGTTCAAAGGCCTGCGCCAGGTGCACACCCCCTACGCCGATGTCACGGCGGAGACGACCGAATGCAGCGCAATGGACGCAGTGCTTCACGGGTTGGGCGTGGACGTTGCGGAATGGATGCGCAAGCCGGTGGACGGGGTGTCTCTGGTGAACGGAGAGTGAGCTCAGCCCCGCGGCCTTCATGGACAAATGGTAATGAAGCGCGGGCCTTTCCCGCTTCCAGCTGGGCTAGGATTTATGTTGCAGCCCCTGCGTCCCGGGGGGCACCACATGAGTTCAACGGCTCCGTCATCCATGGGTATTTCTTGTCGTGGCCGCACCGACTGACGTGCTCGGCCCCACCGTCATCTGGCACTGCCTCATCGTCGAGGACGATGCCGACAACGCGCGCTACATCGCCGAAGGCTTCCGCTCGCTCGGCCATGTGGCGGTGATCAGCCGCGACGGCGCGGATGCGTTCGCGCGCGCCACGGGCGAGACGTGGGACCTCGTCATCCTCGACCGCATGCTGCCCAACGACGTGGACGGCCTGTCGATCCTCACCACGATGCGCGCCCTCGGCAAGAAGACGCCGGTGCTGGTGCTCAGCGCATTGAGCGCGCTCGACGAGCGCGTGCGCGGGCTCAAGGCCGGCGGCGACGACTACCTGGCCAAGCCCTTTGCCTTTTCCGAACTCGCGGCGCGCGCCGAAGCGCTGGTGCGGCGCTCGCGCAGCGGGCCCGAGATCCGCACGCTGCAGCTGGCCGACCTCACGCTCGACCTGGCGCGCCGCCACGTGGAGCGCGGCGGCCGGCCCATTGCGCTGCAGCCGCGCGAGTTCAGGCTGCTGGCCTATCTCATGATGCATCCGGGCCAGGTGGTCACGCGCACCATGCTGCTCGAGGCCGTGTGGGACTACCAGTTCGACCCGCAGACCAACGTGATCGACGTGCAGGTGAGCCGCCTGCGCGGCAAGCTCGATGCGGGCGGCGCGCCGACGCTGATCCACACCGTGCGCGGCGTGGGCTACACGCTGGCCGCGCCGCAATGACCCGGGCCCTGCGCCAGCTGTGGCGCTCGGTCGGCTTCCGGCTCGCCTTCTACTACGGCCTGCTCGTCGCCATCACGATGCTGGCCGCACTGGCCATCGTCTACATGCAGACCGTGGGCGTGCTGCAGCAGCGCATGGCGCGTCAGGTGGCGACCAGCATGCAGCAGCTGGTGGTGCGCTACGAAGCGCGCGGCGCCGAGGGCGTGGCGGGCGAGATCACCCACGCGCTCTCCGACGGCCGCAACTCCGACAACGAGATCTATCTGCTCACCGACCGCGAGGGAAACAAGCGCGCGGGCAACCTCGACCAGATGCCTTCGCTGGCACCCGACGCGGGCGACGGCGTGCACCGCCGCGTGGTGCGCGCGGGCCAGACCGTCATCGCCTACCTCGTGATGCGTCCGCTGCCCGACGGCGGCATGCTCGTGGTGGGGCACGACCTGCGCGACCAGGAGTCGATCGAATCGCTGGTGGCGAGCGCCAGCGCGGCGGCGGGCATCGTGGCGGTGCTGCTGCTCATCGGCGGCACCTTCGTCTTCCGCCAGGAACTGGAGCGCAGCGTGGGCGCGGTGCGGCGCACGGCCGCGCGCATCGCGGCGGGCGAACTGCAGGAGCGCGTGGCGCCGTCGGGCGAGGAGGACGAGTTCGCGCTGCTGGAAGGCGACATCAACGCGATGCTCGACCGCATCCAGTCGCTGATGGACGGCGTGCGCCATGTGTCGAACACCATCGCGCACGACCTGCGCACGCCGCTCACGCGCGTGCTGGTGCGCCTGCGTGCGGTGGAGGCGGGGCTCGAGCTCGGCGACGCAAACCACCCGCAGCGCGAGCCCGTGGCCACCGCCATCCGCGAGCTCGAGGAGCTGGCGGTGATGTTCGAGAAGCTGCTGCAGATCGCCGAGGTCGAGGCCGGCGCGCGGCGCCAGCAGTTCGCGCCGGTGGCGCTGCACGTCATCGCGGACGACGTGGCGGAGCTGTAC
>NZ_CALRZC010000159.1:0-20213 GCF_943372545.1 Variovorax sp. YR752
CCCGATGCGGTCTACACCTTCTTCGCCGGCGGCGGCGCGGTCAAGTTCGTCAAGGACTACGCCGCGGCGGGCCTGAAGAAGAACATCCCGCTGTACGGCGCCGGCTTCCTGACCGACGGCACGCTGGAAGCGCAGGGCGCCGACGCCGACGGCCTGCTGACCACGCTGCACTACAGCGACGCGCTGAACACGCCGCGCGACAACGCCTTTCGCCTGGCCTACGCGAAGACCTACAAGCTGCAGCCCGACGTGTATGCGGTGCAGGGCTACGACGCGGCGCAGATGCTGGGCATCGGCCTCGCGGCCGTGAAGGGCGACGTGAGCAAGAAGGCCGAGATCGCCGCGGCGATCGAGAAGGCGAAGATCGACAGCCCGCGCGGGCCGTTCAGCGTCTCCAAGGCGCACAACCCGGTGCAGGACATCTACCTGCGTCAGGTCAGCGGCAAGGAGAACAAGCTGGTCGGCGTGGCGTCCAAGTCGCTGGCCGATCCGGCCCGCGGCTGCAAGATGTAAGGCCAGCCCGGCACCTCCGATTCAACCGACCGACGGCCCCCTTCCGGGTGGCCGCAGGGGAAGGCTTCGCCCATGGATCTCGCCACGTTCCTCATCCAGTGCCTGAACAGCCTGCAGTACGGCCTGCTGCTGTTCCTCGTGGCCAGCGGGCTGACGCTGATCTTCGGGATCATGGGCGTCATCAACCTGGCGCACGGCAGCTTCTACATGATCGGCGCCTACATGGCCTACGCGCTGGCCCCGGCGGTGGCCTCCACCTTCGGCGGCGGCTTCTTCGCGGTGCTGGCGGTCGGCACCGTGCTCGCGGTGCTGCTCGGCTACGTGCTCGAGTGGGCCTTCTTCAGCTTCCTCTACGAGCGTGAGCACCTGCAGCAGGTGCTGATGACCTACGGCCTGATCCTGGTCTTCGAGGAACTGCGCAGCCTGCTGGTCGGCGACGACGTGCATGGCGTGCAGCCGCCGGAGTGGCTCTCGGGCACGTTGCCGCTCGGCGACATGATGACCTACCCGGTCTACCGCCTGTTCGTCAGCGGCGTGTGCCTCGCGCTGGCCATCGGCATGTGGTTCGTGTTCACCCGCACGCGCCTCGGCATGATGATCCGCGCCGGCAGCACCAATCGCGAGATGGTGCAAAGCCTCGGGATCGACATCAAGTTCCTTTACCGCGTGGTGTTCGCCGCCGGCGTGGCGATCGCCGTGCTCGCCGGCATGGTGGCGGCGCCGGTGTCCAGCGTCTACCCGGGCATGGGCAACACGGTGCTGATCATCTGCTTCGTCGTGGTGGTGATCGGCGGCATCGGCTCGATCCGCGGCGCGCTGCTCGCGGCCCTCTTGATCGGTGCGGTCGACACCTTCGGCAAGGTGCTGCTGCCGCAGGCGGCCGGCGTGCTGGTCTACGTGCTGATGGCACTGATCCTGCTGTGGAAGCCGGACGGTCTGTTCAAGGCGGGATGATCTGTATGAACCACATCGATCGATCCAGGGCCGGCTTCGTCGCCGCCTGCTTCGCGGCCCTGGCGCTGCTGCCGCTGCTGACCGGCAGCTACGGCGTCGACCTGGTCACCAAGATCATGGTCTACGCGATCTTCGCACTCAGTCTGGAGTTGCTGGTCGGCGCCACCGGGCTGGTGTGCTTCGGCCAGGCAGCCTTCTTCGGCATCGGCGCCTATGCGGCGGTGCTGCTGTCGCCGGCCAGCGAAGCGGCCGGGCTGTGGTGGCTGCTGCCGGTGAGCGTACTGGCTGCGGCGCTGTACGCGCTGGCGGTCGGCGCGCTCAGCCTGCGCACCAAGGGCGTCTACTTCATCATGGTCACGCTGGCCTTCGCGCAGATGGCCTACTACGTGGTGCACGACACGCCGCTGGGCGGCGGCACCGACGGCATCTACCTCTACGTCAAGCCCGCGCTGGGCACGCTGATCGATCTCGACGGCTCGCTGGCGCTGTACTTCTTCACCCTCGCCTGCCTAGTGGCGACCTTCGCCTTCCTCGCCGTGCTGCTGCGCTCGCGCTTCGGCCGCGCGCTGGCCGGCATCCGCGTCAACGAGCAGCGCATGCGCGCCACCGGCTTCTCCACCTACCCGTACAAGCTCGCGGCGTTCACGCTGTCCGGCGGCATCGCAGGTCTCGCGGGCTTCCTGTTCGCGGTGAAGGACGGTTTCGTCAACCCCGAGCTGATGAGCTGGCACTTGAGCGGCGCGGTGCTGATCATGATCATCCTCGGCGGCCTCGGCCACCTGCGCGGCGCGCTGATCGGCGCCTTCGCCTTCGCGCTGCTGCAGGAGTTCTTCAAGAGCGAGGCGATCTTCGGCGCCTTCGCCAAACACTGGCACCTGGGGCTGGGCCTGGCCATCATTGCGAGCGTCGCGCTGCTGCCGCGCGGGCTGGTCGGGCTGCCGGGGCAGTGGCGCGAGCGCCTCGTGGGCCGCAGCCGTTCGGCCGTTGCCGGCCAGGAGGCATTGAATGAAGCCTGAAACGAACCGAGGCGTGCTGTTGCGCGGCCGCGAGATCAGCCGCCGCTGGGGCGGCCTCGTCGCGGTGGACCGTGTGTCGATCGAACTCGAGCGCGGCAGCGTGCACGCGGTGATCGGCACCAACGGCGCCGGCAAGTCGACGCTGATCAACATCCTCTCCGGCGAGATCCCGCCCTCGGGCGGCAGCGTCGAGCTGCTCGGCGAGGACGTGACGCGCTGGACGCAACCGAAGCGTGCGAGAGCCGGCCTCGGCCGCAGCTACCAGCGCAACACCATCTACCCGACGTTCACGGTGTTCGAGAACTGCCGGCTCGCCGCGCAGGCGCGTACCCAGAAGCCGTGGCTCTGGTGGCAGGACGCGCAGCGCTGCGATGCCAGCACGGCGGCCGCACGACAGGCCGCCGCGAAAGCCGGGCTCGACAGTCTGCTCGAGCGCCCTGCCGGCCTGCTCAGCCACGGCCAGAAGCGGCAGCTCGAGATCGCGATGTGCCTGGCCACCGCACCCGAGGTGCTGCTGCTCGACGAGCCGCTGGCCGGCATGGGCGCCGAGGAGACCGAGCGCATGCTGGCGCTGCTCGGCGAGTTGCGCGCGGATCACGCCATCCTGCTGGTGGAACACGACATGGATGCGGTGTTCCGCATCGCCGACCGCATCACGGTGATGGTCAACGGCTGCGTGATCGCTTCCGACACGCCGGCGGCGATCCGCAGCAACCCGCAGGTGCAGACCGCCTACCTCGGAGACCACTGACGTGAACCACGACTACCTGCTCGAAGCCAAAGGCCTTCACGCCTGGTACGGCTCCAGCCACGTGCTGCACGGCATTGACCTCTTCATCGCGCGCGGCCAGACGCTCGGCCTGCTCGGGCGCAACGGCATGGGCAAGAGCACGCTGATCCGCACGCTGCTCGGCCACGTCACGCAGCGCGAAGGCCGCATCGCCTTGTTCGGGCAGGACGCATCGAAGGCCAAGCCGCACCAGGTGGCGCGCCTGGGCGTGGCCTATGTGCCCGAGGGCCGCGGCGTGTTCCCCAACCTCAGCGTGCGCGAGAACCTGGTGATGGCCGCAAGGCCTGGCCGTGACGGGCGCAACGACTGGAACTACGAGCGTGTGCTCGACACCTTTCCGCGCCTGAAGGAACGGTTGAGCAACCTCGGTGCGCAGCTCTCCGGCGGCGAGCAGCAGATGCTGTCGATCGGCCGCGCGCTGATGACGCACCCCGAGCTGATCATCCTCGACGAGGCCACCGAGGGCCTGGCGCCGCTGATCGTGGCCGACATCTGGCGCGTGATCGGCGAGATCCGCGCCAGCGGCATCGCCACGCTGATCGTCGACCGCGACTACCGCCGCGTGCTCGCGCGCAGCGACCGCGCCATCGTGCTGCAGAAGGGCCAGGTGGTGCTGGAGGGCGGCAGCGAGGACGTGGCGGCGAACCCGGCGCTGGCAGGGTTCCTCGGCGTCTGAGGCGGAAACGCGCTCAGGGATCGGAGGGCACGCCTGTCCGCGACCTAGAGCGGGCGAGAGTCGCGGCTGCCCGGAAGCGGCAATTCAGCCTCGCCGTGACCCGGCCGGTGCTTCCAGAGCGGCCAAGTTCGCCTCGTGGTTCGCGCTCGAACGGTGTCTGAGGTTGGGCCAGATGCTCTTGGCACAGCGTCAGCCCCAAGCGGTGGGGGCAATGCGGAGAAGTTCGGTCAGGCCGAGCCCTGTCTAGGCCGTCACAGGCGCGGCCCGGGGACGCCGGTCATTCACTCTCGGAGTCTGGCGTAGCCGCTGCACGAGAGGCGATGGCACGCTCGATTGAGCGCAGCTGTGGCTCGTGAGCCGGTGCTGCGATCCGGATTTCCTCTATGGGCACCGCGTCCAGTACTTCAATGCCGTGCTGACGCAAGATCTGGCGGCCGGCGCGGCTGCGCGCCAGGTTGTGCACCTGACGGATGAGTGCCCCCAGTCTCTCGTTCTCGGCGGGCTGTCGGAGGACGCGGCGAATCGCCTCGCGTGCGACGTCAACCGCCCAGATCGCCTGCGTGACGACGTGCGGGCCCTTGGCTTCCAGCAGGCCTACGGCGTTCTGTACCCTGGAGTCGAGAACATGCAGCGGATGCATGACCCGGATGTGATGCCCCGGCTTCCACTCGATTTCGACGCTTTCGCGCCAGACGGCCTGGGTGAACTCCCGGGACTTGCGCAAGCCGCTGACGGTGAACAGCAGGTGTAGTACGTCTATGTTGCGCACCTTGCCCGCCGAGCCGGTGGGAATGCGGATCTGCGCGACCAGCGACGTGAGGGCGTTGCGTTCCGGGGTCAGCAGCGCTGCGCGGAGGTTCTCGGCAATGCGCTGGGCGCGCTCAAGATTGCCAAGGGCATCGCCATCGTTGGAGATGGACGCTGCAGTTGAAGCGACGCTGTAGCGGTCCATCCAGAAGGCGAGGGCTTGGCCGCCGACCAGGACCATGTCGGTGCCCATGTCCTGCAAAAACGCGTCGAGCGTAGCCGCGTCCAGCGGCGCCTCGTCTTCCGCAAGTACGGGTTCGGTGCTCGGCTCTGGCGGGCGCGGTTGGTGTTTTCCCATCGCTGTGCTACGCCGCGAACCGCGGGTCACAGCGGCGAGTTGATCGCCTTGGCTCGCCGCGCTCGGCCACCCGAGAACCAACTCATCGACTCGCTGCTCGCCCTGCCGGATTCGACAGCTGCGATGTCGCGCGCCTGCTGGGCGCGCTTAGCCGCCCACAGGGTGCTCTCGGGCAACTTCCGGGTCGCCGTCTCACTGCGCAGCAGTTCGACCAGTTCGCCAACCGACAGGCCGCTCTGCTCGACTGCTGCGCCTAGCCGCGCCCAGTGTTCGAGTTGTTGCGCCGCCGAGCGTGACAGAACCTCGCCCTGGCGAAGCGCATGCTCAAACAGATCGGAGGCGATGCGAACGGAGTTGCTACTCATGACAGTGTGGCAGATTACCACGAGGGTACACCTGTCGCACAACCCGAGTGGCCGATTGCAGGCCACGCGACGAACTCACGATGGCGGGGTACACGTCCTGCATGCCGTCGACCAACCCTTGGCCAAACGCATTGCCAAGAGCATCGGGCATACGGAAGTGGACGCTGCGCAGAGCCATATCCATCGCAACTCAGATGCAGTTGGCGTCCGAGTAGACCCGCTGCGTAGGATGCTTGGAGCGCGTGGCGCGCCCCAAACTCGTGGAACCTCCTGAGTCTTTGAACCCGGACCCCTGGCGCGTCGGAGGCGTCAGTCCGCGAAGACCACGCGCACCGCGAGCCCGGCGAGGGCGGCCGACCGCGCGGTACTGATCTGCGCGCCATGCACGGCCGCGATGCGCCGCACGATCGACCAGCCCAGGCCGCTGCCCGGCGCCTCGGTGCCGAGCACGCGGAAGAAGCGTTCGCCCAGGCGCTGCTGCTGTGTGTCGTCCAGGCCCGGGCCGCTGTCCTCCACGCGCAGAACGGCAACGCCGTTCTCGTGGCCGACGCTCACCACCACCCGCGCCCCTTCGGGGCTGTAGCGCAGGGCGTTGTCGGCCAGGTTGCGCAGCAGCACCGCGAGCAGCGTGGCGCTGCCACGCACCGGCACGGCCGCGTCCGCTTCCAGCTCGAGCGATTGCCGGCGTGCCAATGCCGTCGGCGCCAGATCGGCCAGCACGTCGCGCGCAATGGTCGGCAGGTCCGCGGCCTCCTGTGGCCCTTCGGCCGTGGACTCCAGCCGCGCCAATGTGAGCAGTTGCTCGACCAGGCGCGCCGCACGGTCGCAACCGGCCAGCGTGGCGGCCAGCGCCTGTGCGCGCTGCGCATCGTCGCTGCCGGCACCCTGCGCCACCTGCGCCTGCGCACGGATCGCCGCGATCGGTGTGCGCAATTCGTGCGCCGCATCGGCGGTGAAGCGGCGTTCGCTCTCCAGGAGTTCGGCGATGCGCTCGAACAGGCCGTTGAGTGCGGCCACCAGCGGCACGATCTCGCTGGGCAGGCCATCGCCGGCGGCGTCCGCGGCGATCGGCTGCAGAGCGCGCGGCTCGCGCTCGGCAATCGCCCGGCCAAGACGCCGCAAGGGCAGCAGGCCTTGCCGCACCGCCCACCACAGCAGCAGGGCCAGCACCGGCAGGGCCACCATCATCGGGGCGATCATCCCCTGCAGCAGCCCTTCGAGGATGGAGTCGCGCGAGTCGAGCTCCTCGCCGACGTAGACCTGCACGCGCCGGTCGCGGCCCTGCGCGGCGAATACGCGCCAGCGCTCGCCGGCGATTCTGGTCGTGGCGAAGCCGCGCGGGATGTCGGCCATCGGCGTGGACGGCGCGTTGGCCGAGCGCGCCACCAGTTCCCGCTTGCGCCAGACCTGGAACGCCACCTTGGGCGCGTAGCGGTGCAGTGCCGGGGCATCGATGCGCTCGTCGTCTTCCGGCTCCTCGATCTCGTCGACCTGGCGCACGATCAGCAGCGCCGCGGCCTGGGCGAGGTGGCCGTCGAGCAGCTCGTCCAGTTCGTCCTGGGCCTCGCGCCAGGTGAAGGCTGCGGCCGCCAGCCAGACGGCCACCACGCTGGCCAACGCCAGCACCAGTACCCGCGCCTGCAGCGAACGCGGCAGCTTCACGACGGCGCTCGCGCGATCGCGTAGCCGATGCCGCGCACGGTCTGGATCAGCGAAGGTTTCAGCTTGCGGCGCAGGTGGTGCACGTGCACCTCGACGGCGTTGCTCTCCACCTCCTGGCCCCAGCCGTAGATGCGCTGCTCGAGCTGCTCGCGCGAGAGCACGCGGCCATCGGCCAGCATCAGCGCATGCAGCACGTCGAACTCGCGCGCCGACAGGCTCACCGGCTCGCCGTCGAGCGTCACCAGGCGCTTGGCCGCGTCGAGCACCACGCCGTCGAGCGTGAGCTGCTGCTCGGCCACGCCGTGGGCGCGGCGCACCAGCGCGCGCAACCTGGCGGCCAGTTCGTGCAGGTCGACCGGCTTGAGCACGTAGTCGTCGGCGCCGAGGTCGAGGCCGCGGATGCGCTCGCTCACCGCATCACGCGCCGTCAGCACCAGCACCGGCAGCCTGACGCCTTCGCCGCGCACGGCATGCAGCACCTCCATGCCGTCCTTCATCGGCAGACCGAGGTCGAGCACCGCCGCGTCGTGGCTGGCGCTGCGCAGTTCGCGCTCGGCGGCCTGGCCGTCACGCACCCAGTCGACCTGGAAGCCGAGCTGGCGCAGCCCGGCACGCAGGCCATCGCCGAGCAGCGGGTCGTCTTCGACGAGCAGGATGCGCATGGCTGAATTGTCAGTCGTCGTCGTGCAGCTTCGTCTGCAGGTTCGTCATCTGCGTGCCCGCGTCGGCGGGGGCGGATTGCCACTGCACCCACCAGAAGCCCAGCACCGCCGCGAGCATCACCGCGGCCAGCGCCGCCCAGCCGCGGCGGATGCCTTCCGCCGGCGGTGCCGGCTTGCGGCCGGTGAACATGGCGCGCACCAGGTTCTCGCGGTGCACGACGCTGCCCACCACCACGCCGGCGATGTGCACCACCACCAGCGCCATCAGCCCGTTCGCGGCGAGTTCGTGCAGATCCTCCAGCCACTCGCCGCCGAGTTCACTGTAGGTGGCCCAGCCGCTGGCCGCCGTGAGCGCGATCAAGCCGAGCAGGCCGACGATGGCCAGCGCGCCGGCCGGGTTGTGGCCGGTGTGGTGCTCGGGCCGCGGGCCGACCAGCGAGCGCAGGTAGCTCCACACCGCGCCTGGCCCGCGCACGAAGCTGGCGAAGCGTGCGTGGCGTGTGCCGACCAGGCCCCACACGACCCGGAAGGCGACCAGTGCGGCCATGGTGTAGCCGAGCGTGACGTGCAGCAGCCGCCAGTGTTCGCTCTCGGCGGTGAGCCAGGCGCCGGCGAAGCACAGCACCAGCAGCCAGTGGAAGACGCGCACGGGAACGTCCCACACCAGGGTGGGCGAACGGGATTCGATGGTCATGGTGATTTCTCCGGAGTCGAGGCGCTCAGCGCGGGATGTGCACGCTGTCCTCGTCGTACATGCCTTGCGCCGCGCCGTCGTGGCAGGCGCCGCAGTTGGCGGCACTCTTGATCGAGGCGCGCGTCCAGGCTGCCTTGGGCACCTCGCGGTGCTCGCGGATGAACCAGTCGCCGCGGGTGATGCGGTCCTCCGGCGGCGCGACGCGGGCGCGCTTGCCGCTGCCGGCGGTGGCAGTGAGCCAGGTGCTCAGCGCCTTCTGCGTCGGCGCGTCGAGCGAGGCGTCGGTGCCGAAGTGCGTCGGCAGGTTGGCCATCAGGCGCTGCCACGATTCGTTGGGCAGCAGGCCCGGCGGATAGGGAGCGTGGCAGGCGCCGCATTCCTGCACGTAGGCGGGCGGCAGCACGATGGCGCGGCCATGGTCGTCGGCGCGTGCAGGGAGGTGAGCAAGGGCGGCGAGCGCGAGCGCGGCCAGCACGGAGGTCGTGGTGTTCATCGGGGTTCTCCTGCGCTTCACTTGAGCGTCATCAGCCAGGCCAGCACGTCGGCCTTCTCGCCGGCGCTGCACTCGCGGCCGAGCACGTCGTTGCAGTTGCGGCGGAACCACTTCTCGGTCTTCGCCGGGTCGGCGAAACGTTCGGCGTTGGCGGCCGGCGCGAGCGGCTGGATGGCCTTGCCGGTGGAGGCGTGCTTGCCGGTGCCGGTGGGCGTGCTGCCGTGGCAGGAGGAGCAGCTCCAGTCCTTCGGCCCCTGGGTGGTGAAGAACTTCTGGCCGCGCGCCGGGTCGGCGGCAGCCTTGGCGGCGGCGCTGTAGCCGGCGAGCTGCTCGGCCGGCGTGGCGGCCCGCGCGCCGACGCTGGCGGCCGTGGCGGCCAGCGCGAGGGCGATCAGGAAAGCGGTGCGGTTTCTCATGGCGACTCCTTCAGGATGTCGCCATGGTCGCGGGGGGCCGTTAAGGAAGTCTTAGCGCTCCCGCCCGCTTGATCGAGATCAGGTCAGGCCAGAGCGAAGGCCCTGCGAAGCTGGCCAGCGTCGGCCTGAAGTGAGCCGCCTGCGCTGCGCAATTGCATAGGCGCCTCGCTTCGGCGGCTCAGATCACCGCGGCCATCGCGGTGGCCGTGGCCTCGACGTTGCCGCTGTTCAGCCCGGCCACGCAGATGCGGCCGGAGCGGATCAGGTAGACCGCGAACTCCTCGCGCAGCCGGTCCACCTGCGCGGCGGACAGCCCGGTGTAGCTGAACATGCCGCGCTGGCTGAGGAAGTAGCCGAAGTCACGGCCCGGCAGCTTGGCGCTGAGCACCGCATGCAGCTGCTTGCGCATCGCCAGCATGCGCACGCGCATCGCGGCGAGTTCGCCTTCCCACAGCGGGCGCAGTTCGGGGTCGGTCAGCACACGGGCGACGATCTGGCCGCCATGGATGGGCGGGCTGGAGTAGTTGCGCCGCACGGTGAACTTCAGCTGCCCGAGCACCAGCGCCGCCTGCGCCGCGTCGGGGCAGACCACGCTGAGCGCACCGGCGCGCTCGCCGTAGACGCTCATGCTCTTGGAGAAGGAGTTGGCGACGAAGGCCGGTAGGCCAGCGGCCGCGATCGCGCGGATCGCGTAGGCGTCTTCGGCGATGCCGTCGCCGAAGCCCTGGTAGGCGAGGTCGAGATAGGGGATCAGGTTGCGGCGCTTGAGCAGCGGCACCAGCTCGTCCCATTGCGCGCGCGTCAGGTCCACGCCGGTCGGGTTGTGGCAGCAGGCGTGCAGCAGCACGATGCTCTTCGCAGGCAACTGCTCCAGCGTGGCGAGCATGTCGGCGAAGCGCACACCGCCGGTCTGGGCGTCGTAGTACGGGTAGGTCTGCACCGCGATGCCGGCGCCCTCGAACATCGAGCGGTGGTTGTCCCAGGTCGGGTCGCTGACCCACACGCCGCTGCCGGGGAACCAGCGGGCGATGAAGTCGGCGCCGACCTTCAGGCCGCCCGAGGACCCGACCGACTGGATGGTGGCGATGCGGCCGCTCTTCACCGCTTCGTGCTCGGCGCCGAACAGCAGCGCCTGCACCGCGGCGCGGAAGTTCGCCGCACCCTCGATCGGCAGGTAGGGCTTGGCGCCGCCGGCGGCGACCACCTTGGCCTCCGCCAGCTTCACCGACTCGAGCACCGGGATGCGCCCGGCATCGTCGAAGTAGATGCCGATCGACAGGTTGATCTTGTGCGGCCGCGGGTCCTTCTGGAAGTCCTCGTTGAGGCTGAGGATCGGGTCGCCGGCAAAGGGTTCGACGTGGGAGAACATGGGCTCTGGAGAAGTTTCGGGGTTCAGGCCGCCAGTGCGGCTTCGATGTCCTTGCGCAGCGATTCGGGCGCGTCGTTCGGCGCGTAGCGCTTGAGCACGCGGCCGTCGCGGCCGACCAGGAACTTGGTGAAGTTCCACTTCACCGCCTGCGAGCCGAGCACGCCGCGCGCCTCGCTGGTGAGGAACTTCCACAGCGGGTGGGCGCCGTCGCCGTTGACCTCGACCTTGCTCATCATCGGGAAGCTGACGCCGAAGTTGCGCTCGCAGAAGGTGGCGATCTGCGCGTTGTCGCCCGGATCCTGGCCGCCGAACTCGTTGCTCGGGAAGCCGACCACGACCAGGCCGCGGTCGCGGTAGTCCTTCCACAGCTGCTCGAGGCCGCCGAACTGCGGCGTGAAGCCGCACTGGCTGGCGGTGTTGACGATCAGCAGCACGCGGCCGCGCTGCGTCGACAGGTGGGCCGGCTTGCCCTCGATCGACAAGGCCTCGAAATCGTAGATGCTGGGCTGCGCCATGGGCTCCTCCGGGCGTGAAGCCACGATGGTAAACGCCGCCGTGAGGAATCACCGTGAGGAACCGGCAATCCCCAATTGCCTTGCTTGACGCCGGTTCAGCCGGCGCGATGATCGACGGCCATGTCCGACTCCGGTTTCGTCGACAACTTCACCGTCGCCATCGAGGGCTTCTCTCCCTTCGAGCGCGAGGCGTTGGCGTCGTTCTTCCGGCTGGCGGCGCAGCGCTCGCCGGCATTCCACCAGGTCGACGAGGTCGGCATGGCCGACTTCCTGATCGCCGACGGCGACCACGCCGCTTCGGTTGCCGCCGTTCGCCGCGGCCAGCGCCTGGACGACACCGTCTTCATCGGCGCCAAGGCGCCGGACGGCGCAGCCGCCTGGCTGCCGCGGCCGATCGACCCGATGCACGTGCTGCGCGAGCTGGAGGGCCTGGTCGAGATGCGCCTGACGGCGCCCGAGCCGCCGAGCGAGATGATGGACCTCGATCCGATGGAGATCGACACGCTGCGCGGCGGGCTCGACGACCTGCCGCGCACGCCACGCGCCGAACCCGAGCGCGAGCCGCCGAAGGCGACAGCCGTGGCGCGGCCGCCTGTCCCTCCACCTGCGCCTGCGCCGCGCGGCGGCGGCGGGCGCGAGGTGCTGGTGGTCGAGGACAGCGCGATCGCCCGCCAGTTCCTCAAGCGCCGGCTGACCAGCCTGGGCTACCGCGTGCACGAATGCGCTTCCGGCGAGGCGGCGATGGACATGCTGTCGCGCCGCACCTTCGGCATGGCCTTCCTCGACATCCGGCTGGGGCCGCCCGGCAGCATCGACGGCCTGCAGCTGTGCCAGCGCCTGAAGCAGCGCGGCGCGCAGAACGCCGGGCTGCGCACCGTCGTCGTGATGGTCACCGGGCTGGACGGCGCGACCGACCGCGTGCGCGGCTCGCTGGCCGGCTGCGACGCCTACCTGACCAAGCCGCTGCACGAGGCCGAGTTCATCGCCACGCTGCTGCAGGTCGACCCGGCGTTCGAGTGGAACGTCGACGCGCCGACCTCCGCCTGAGCGTCAATGTGCGTCGGCGCCCGACAGCGTCGACAGCAGCGCCGCCAGCAGGATCAAGGCCCCGCCGAGCAGCAACTGGCTGTTGAGGCTGCCGCCGCCGAGCGCCAGCGCCGACGCCGAGGCGAACAGGATCTCGGTCAGCATCACCACCGAGGTCACGTTCGCCGGCAGCCGCGCCGCGCCGTACTGCAGCGCCAGGTTGCCGGCCAGGAACAGCAGCGCCAGCGCCGCGACGATGCCCAGCCAGCCCGGCGCTGGCGCCGGCAGGGCGCTGACCATGCCGCTGCCGGACAGCGCCAGCGCCAGCGCGCCGGCCACCGTCATGCCGCCGGCGAACATCGCCAGCGCGCGGCCTTCCTCGGGCCGATGCGCCTCGCGGCGCAGCATCACGTTGTTCAGCGCAAAGGTGAAGCCGCCGAGCACGCCCAGCCAGTCGGGCAGCGAGCGCGGCAGCGGCAGCGCCTCCCAGCCGCTGCGCTCGGCCGGCCACAGCACGACGGCTGCGCCGGCCAGTGCAAGCAGCACGCGCGCGCCGGCGGTGCGCGTCAGCGGCTCGTGCAGCAGCAGGCGCGCCAGCAGCACCGTCCACAGCGGCATCAGGTAGAACAGCAGCACGACGCGCACCACGTCGCCGATCGTCACCGCCCAGTTGAAGGCGGCGTTCGTGGTGCCCGAGGCCAGCACCAGCACCCACAGCGCCGGCGCGCGCAGCAACTGGCCGACGGCGCGCGGCCGGAGAACGACGATCACCAGCACCGCCACGGCGTAGATCAGCGCCGTGGCCCACAGCGGGTGCAGGCCGCGCGCCTCGAGCTGGCGGAACGGCCACCAGGAGGTGCCCCAGACGAAGGCATTGAGCGTGAGGGCCAGGGCCGGCCAGAGGAAAGGGGCGCGCGTTCTTGTCAGGGACATCGACTCGATTCTCGCCCGTGGCCCGGCCGCCCCTCCCCAGAGCGTCGGATTGCCTGGCGCGGCGGGCGGGGTTACCTTCAGCGTCCCCGAGGAGGAGCCACACCATGCCCAAGCTGAAGATCCACCCGCCGTCCGACCTGAACACCCCCGACCTGGCGCCGAACCTCGGCGAGTTCGGCATCCGCTTCCTCGCCGAGGGCGATTCGTGGTTCACCATCGGCGCGCTCAACCCGGTGAAGAACTCCAACCTGCTGTTCGAGATGCGCTTCGCGCAGAGCGCGGTGGCGATCAACTGCGCCACGCCCGGCGACACGCTCAAGCGCATGGCGCAGACCAGCAGCGACCCGGTGTTCGTCGACCTGCTGGTGGGCAGGCGGCGGCGGCCGTGGGACGGCCTCCTGCTGTCCTGCGGCGGCAACGACCTGATCGACGCGCTGGCCGTGCGCGGCGCCGGCATTCCGCTGCACCTGCGCCTGCTGCGTGAGGCGGCGGAATGGGGCGACCCGGCGCAGGGCGCGGCGCGCTACCTCAGCGATGCCGGCTGGCAGACCTTCAGCACCTACCTGAAGGCCAACCTCGACCACATCGTCGCGCTGCGCGACGCAGCGCGTTCGCAGTCCAAGGGCGCGCCGATCTTCCTGCACGGCTACGCGGTGCCGACGCCGCGCCCGGCGCCGGCCGAGTTCGGCATCGGTCCCTGGCTGCTGCCGTCCGTGCAGGCCTATGGCATTCCCGAGCTCGACTACGAGGCGGTGGCTGCGCTGCTGATCGGCCGGCTGGCGGCGCTGCTGGCGAGCTGTGCCGCGGATGCGGCGCGTTTCCCCAACCTGCACTTCTTCGACACGACCGCCATCGCGGTGATGCCGGCAGCCAAGGGCAGCGCGGGCGTCAGCGGCGATTGGGTCAACGAGATCCACCTGACCCGCAGCGGCTGCGAGAAGCTGGCGGTACCTTGGGCGGCGGCGATCGAGAAGGTGATCGTCGAACAGAGAGGTTGAGGTTCGCCACCAGCTTGTGGCTCCGGCTCACGTGGCCTTTGGCCACATGACCCTGCGCCGCAAGCACTGACCTGCGGTCAGTGCTTGTCAGTCCGCGCGATCGCCAGCAGGTGGTCCAGCTCGTCCTTGTGCTTGACCAGGTTGGAACGGTGCCAGCCGCGGATCAGCCACATCGTGCCGGCGACCACCACGCCGAAGATGGTGATCGCGCTGAACGCCGACATGCCGAACTTGGTCAGCCCGGCGTAGAAGGCGCCAAGGCCGAGGATGCAGGCCTGCTCGTTGAAGTTCTGCACTGCGATCGAGCGGCCGGCGCCCATCAGGTTGTGTCCGCGGTGCTGCAGCAGCGCGTTCATCGGCACGACCAGGAAGCCGCCGATCGCGCCGAGCAGGATCAGGAACGGCGCCGCCGCCCAGACGTTGGTGATGAAGTTCAGCCCGATCACCAGCACGCCCATCACGATGCCCAGCGGAATCACGTTGGTCGCCTGGTCGAGCCGGCAGCGCAGCGAGGCGATGATCGCGCCGGCGGCGGTGCCGATCGCCACCACGCCGACCAGCGACGAGGCCTGCGTGGTGCCGTAGCCCAGCGCCGCCGCCGCCCAGGCGAACACGATCACCCGCAGGTTGCCGGACACGCCCCAGAACAGCGTGGTGGTGGCCAGCGAGATCTGGCCGAGCTTGTCGCTCCACAGCCGCGCGTTGCAGTTGGAGAAGTCGCGCACCAGCGTGGCGATGTTCACGGACAGCGGCTGCAGCGGCGCCTCGGTGCGCGGGATCTTCAGGTTGAACAGCGCCGCAGCGACATAGAGGAAAACGATCAGCGAGATCGCCGCCTCGGGCGCGGTGTCGATGCCGGTGTCGACCAGCGGCAGGTTGAATGCGAGCAGCTCGCCGGCGACGCGCTGGCCCACCAGCTGCCCGCCGAGCAGGATGCCGAAGATGATCGACAGGATGGTCAGGCCCTCGATCCAGCCATTGGCCTTGACCAGTTGCGAGGCCGGCAGCAGCTCGGTGAGGATGCCGTACTTGGCCGGCGAGTAGGCGGCGGCGCCCAGGCCGACGATCGCGTAGGCGAGCAGCGGGTGGCCGCCGAACAGCATCAGCAGGCAGCCCACCACCTTGATCGCGTTCGAGACGAACATGACCTTGCCCTTGGGCACCGCGTCGGCGAAGGCGCCGACGAAGGGGGCGAGGATCACGTAGAACAGCGCGAACATCGGCGACAGCGCCGGCACGTGCCAGGCCGGCGCGGCCGAGCTCCTCAGCAGTTCGATGGCCGCCACCAGCAATGCGTTGTCGGCCAGCGAGCTGAAGAACTGCGCCGACATGATGGTGTAGAAGCCTCTTTTCATTCGCTCCGTATCGCGCGCGTTGGGCCCGGGGATGCGGGGGAAGTCGGCGGCGCCGGTTTATAGCATGTGGTTACCGGCGCTCCGGCCGGGGGCGATTCCGAGTGTGAAGGCGCTGGCAGAATCGGTTTCACCATGCCCCGCCCGATCGCCGCGACCGTCCACACCGAGGCCCTGGCCCACAACCTGCGCCGTGCCAGGCAGGCCGCACCTCAGTCGCGTGTCTGGGCGGTCGTCAAGGCCAACGCCTACGGACATGGCATCGAACGCGCCTACGCCGGCCTGTCGGGCGCCGACGGCTTCGCGCTGCTCGACCTCGACGAGGCGCAGCGTGTGCGCGACCTCGGCTGGCGCGGCCCCATCCTGCTGCTCGAAGGCTGCTTCGAGCCGCGCGACCTGGAACTTTGTTCGCGCCTGGACCTCTGGCATACGGTGCACCACGAGGCGCAGATCGACATGCTCGCCGCCCACAAGACCAGCGCGCCGCACCGCGTCTTCCTGAAGATGAACAGCGGCATGAACCGGCTCGGCTTCCGGCCGCAGCACTACCGCGCGGCGTGGCAGCGCCTGTCCGGGCTGACGCAGGTCGACGAGATCACGCTGATGACGCATTTCGCCGATGCCGACGGCGCCGGCGGCGTGGCCGCCCAGCTCGAGGCCTTCGAGGCCGCGACGCGCGAACTGCCGGGCGAGCGCTCGGTGAGCAACAGTGCGGCCACGCTGCGTTTCGCGGGCGCCGAGGGTGACGGCCTGCGGGTCGCCGCCGACTGGGTGCGCCCGGGCATCCTGGTCTACGGCTCGGCGCCGGATTACCCGGACCACGACGCCGCCGGCTGGGGCCTGCAGCCGGCGATGACGCTCAGCGCGAAGCTGATCGCCATCCAGTCGCTGCAACCCGGCGATCGCGTCGGCTACGGCGGCGCCTTCACCGCCAGCGAGGTCATGCGCATCGGCGTGGTCGCCTGCGGTTATGCCGACGGCTACCCGCGCGTGGCGCCGACCGGCACGCCGGTGCTGGTCGATGGCGTGCGCACCCGCACCGTCGGCCGGGTGTCGATGGACATGATCACCGTCGATCTCACGCCGGTGCCCGGTGCCGCGCTCGGCGCCGAGGTCACGTTGTGGGGCAACGGGACCAAGGGCAGCGTGTTGTCGATCGACGAAGTGGCACGCTCCGCCGGCACCGTCGGCTACGAGTTGATGTGCGCGCTGGCGCCGCGCGTTCCAGTGAGCGTGGCCTGAGCCTGACGTGAGCCGCGGCCGCCCCGACATCGACCATTTCGAGCGCGGCGTGCGCGCCGACCTGCAGCGCCGGCGCTGGCTGCGCGTGCATGCCTTCGCGCTCGGCAGCCTGACCTTCCTCGCCTGCTGGGCGCTCTCGGCGGGGCTGATGCGCGCTGGCGTCGGCAGCCTGGCGCTGCGCTGGCCGCTGGCACTGACCGGCGGCTATCTCGTCTTCCTCGGCCTGCTGTGGCTGTGGTGCCGCTGGCTGCTGTCGCGCGGCGAGGCCGACCTCGACCTGCCGCTGGACGCTGCGCTCGAGCTCGTGCCCTCGCGGCGCGGCGGCGGCGGCGTGGAGTGCGGCGACAGCGGCCTCGAGGCCGGCGACGTTGCCGAGGGGGCGCTGAACGTGGTCGGTGCCGCCGACGAAGGCATCGTGGTCGCGGTGCCGCTGGCCATCGTCGTCGGCATCGCGGTGCTGATCGCCAGTGGGCTCAGCCTGGCGGTGTTCGGGCTGTTCGGCGTCGAGGTGCTGCTCGGCGTGGCGGTGGAGATCGCCTTCGCCTCGGCCGGTGGCGCACTGGCTTTCCGCGCGCGCCGCGAGGGCTGGCTGCTGCACGCCACCGGGCGCACGTGGAAGTCGGTGCTTGCGCTGGTCGCCGTCGCGGCGCTGCTCGGCGCGGTGATCGACCACTGGATGCCGCAGGCCGGCTCGCTGCCGCAGGCGGTTCGGCTGCTGCGCGGCTGACGGCGATGCGCATCGCCTTCGTGCTCGACCCGGCGGAGGTGGAGATCAGCGCCATCCGCGCGCAGGGCGCGGGGGGGCAGAACGTCAACAAGGTGTCGAACGCGGTGCACCTGCGCTTCGACGTGCGGGCGTCCTCGCTGCCCGACGCACTCAAGGAGCGGCTGCTGGCGATTGCCGATCAGCGCATCAGCGCCGACGGCGTGGTGGTCATCAAGGCGCAGCAGCACCGCAGCCTGGAGCAGAACCGCGCCGACGCGCTGGCACGGCTGCTGGAACTGGTGGAGGCGGCCGCCACCGTGCCGCGTGTGCGCCGGCCGACCAAGCCGACGCGCGCCTCGAAGGAGCGTCGGCTGGAAGGCAAGTCGGTGCGCAGTGGCGTGAAGGCCGGCCGCGCCAAGGTCAGGGACTGACTTCGGCTGAACGTGCTCAGGCTCGCTTGAAGAACGCCAGCAGCGTGCCGGCCGCCACGAACAACGCGCCGAAGGCCCGGTTCATCGCCTTGATGTGGCCCGGCGCCTTCAGCGTGCGCAGCACGCGCGCGGCCAGCGCGGTGTAGCCGGCCATCACGACCAGGTCGGTGAAGGCCAGGGTCAGCGCGATCACCGCGTACTGCGGCAGCAGCGGCTGGCCGACGTTGAGGAACTGCGGCACCACCGCGAGCAGGAACACCGTGCCCTTGGGGTTGAGCGCGTTGACGATCCAGCCGCGCACGAACAGCTCGCGCGGCGACACCGCGACGGCCTCGCCGTCCGCGGCCACCATCGGCGCAGCCGGTGCGCGCCACTGCTTGATGCCCAACCACACCAGGTAGGCCACGCCGCCCCACTTGACCACGGTGAAGGCGAGGCTGGAGGCCGCGATCAGCGCGCCCAGGCCGATGCCGACCACCAGGATCTGCGTCCAGATGCCGGCCACCAGGCCCAGCGTCATCACGTAGCCGCGGCGGAAGCCGTGGTTCAGGCCGGCGCTCATCGCGGCGACGGCACCGGCGCCCGGCGACAGGCTGATCGCCCAGGCGGCGGCGAAGAAGGCGATCCAGGTCGAGAGTTCCATCGGGTGATTGTCGCCGGTCGCGCGAGAATGCCGCATGGCCAAGGACAAGTCGATCTACACCTGCAACGAGTGCGGTGCCAGCAGCCCGAAATGGCTGGGCAAGTGCCCGGGCTGCGGGGCGTGGAACACGCTGGTCGAGTCGATCGCCGAGAGCGGCACGGGCAAGAACCGTTTCCAGTCGCTGGCCAAGGCGCAGCCGGTGGCCACGCTGTCGGAGATCGAGGCCAGCGACGTCGAGCGCCAGCCCACCGGCATCGACGAGCTCGACCGCGTGCTCGGCGGCGGCATCGTCGAGGGCGGCGTGGTGCTGATCGGCGGCGATCCGGGCATCGGCAAGAGCACGCTGCTGCTGCAGGCGCTCGACTCCCTCTCGCGCAGCGTGAAGACGCTGTACGTCACCGGCGAGGAAAGCGGCGCACAGGTCGCACTGCGTTCGCGCCGGCTCGGGCTGGACGGTTCGCAGGTGCGCGTGCTGGCGGAGATCCAGCTCGAGCGCATCCTCGCCACCATCGAGGCCGAGCAGCCGGCGGTCTGCGTGATCGACTCGATCCAGACCGTCTACTCCGACCAGCTCAGCTCGGCGCCCGGCTCGGTGGCGCAGGTGCGCGAATGCGCCGCGCACCTGACACGCACCGCCAAGGCCAGCGGCACGACGGTGGTGCTGGTCGGCCACGTCACCAAGGAAGGCACGCTGGCCGGCCCGCGCGTGCTCGAGCACATCGTCGACACGGTGCTGTACTTCGAGGGCGACACGCATTCCAGCTTCCGCCTGGTGCGGGCGATCAAGAACCGCTTCGGCGCAGTCAACGAGATCGGCGTGTTCGCGATGACCGAGCGCGGCCTGAAGGGCGTGGCCAATCCGAGCGCGATCTTTCTCTCGACGCACGGCGATCCGGTGCCCGGCTCCTGCGTGCTGGTCACGCTGGAGGGTACGCGCCCGCTGCTGGTGGAGATCCAGGCGCTGGTCGACGCCGGCGGCCCCAGCCCGCGGCGCCTGTCCGTCGGCCTGGAACGCGACCGGCTGGCGATGATGCTCGCCGTGCTGCACCGCCATGCCGGCATCGCCGCCTTTGACCAGGACGTGTTCGTCAACGCGGTCGGCGGCGTGCGCATCAGCGAGCCGGCTGCCGACCTGGCGGTGATGCTGGCCATCCAGGGCTCGCTGCGTGCGCGAGCACTGCCGCGCGGCTTCTTCGCCTTCGGCGAGGTCGGCCTGGCCGGCGAGATCCGCCCGGCGCCGCGTGGCCAGGAACGGCTGAAGGAGGCGGCCAAGCTCGGCTTCTCGGTCGCCGTGGTGCCGAAGGCCAACGTGCCGAAGAAGCCGATCGAAGGGCTGACGATCCACGCCGTCGAGCGCATCGAGGAGGCGATCGAGCGGGTGCGCAATCTCTAGGCCGGATCCGCTTGCGGCCCTGAGCCGAAGTTCTCGGGCGTCTGCTCCCGTGCGCCCTTTGAGCGTCGCGGCAGGCGCTGCCCGCTGGGGCCTCAGGCGGCGGCGGTCGGCGCTGCGCGCCGACTCCACTGCGATGCTCGCGCCAGGGGGCAGGCCGCCCAACTCACTTCGCGACCTGCGGTCGCTGCGTTCAAACAACCGCGGCAAGTCAGTTCACGAAGCGCGCTGGCGCGCGCCGACCCCGGCGCTGCGCTTCTCG